>JAMPIU010000206.1 GCA_023667845.1 Dehalobacter sp.
ATCTCGCCTGGCGGTCTTTGACCCTGCGGTCTGAATTCACCTGGTGGTCTTTGACCCTGCGGTCTGAATTCACCCGGCGGTCTTTGGCCCTGCGGTCTCATCTCACCTGGCGGTCTTTGACCCGGCGGTCTCATCTCGCCTGGCGGTCTTTGACCCTGCGGTCTCATCTCACCTGGCGGTCTTTGACCCTGTGGTCTCATCTCACCTGGCGGTCTTTGACCCTGTGGTCTCATCTCACCTGGCGGTCTTTGACCCTGCGGTCTCATCTCACCTGGCGGTCTTTGACCCTGTGGTCTCATCTCACCTGGCGGTCTTTGACCCTGCGGTCTCATCTCGCCTGGCGGTCTTTGACCCGGCGGTCTCATCTCACCTGGCGGTCTTTGACCCTGACTTCTTTTGTGACCTTCTGCATCTCTGAAGCTTTCCGGGGGAATATCTTCTTCGGTCCTTTTTCTGGCAGGGACTTTTTCCTCAGCCCCGGCAGCCTTAACCGGCTTGCTTGCTTCTTTTTGCTGTGATTCGCCTATCTTGGTCAGCACTTTTTTAACTTTTTCAACTTCCTCCGTGGATACCGCACTTAAGTGGTTTTTCACTGGTATCCCAATATCATTAAACTTTTCCATTAAAGCCTTGCTGGATATATTCAATTCTTTAGCCAGTTCGTGAACTCGAATATTGGTCACATTGTCACCCCCCAAAAACGAAAATAGAAATATAACCTTTCAACTCCTTATCTTTTACTGAGGACATTAAAACTTTTAAACCCGCTCATTTTCAGGTGTGTCCCCCAACCTGATGATTGCTTTGGCGAAACCGTCATCCATAATCAGTATAAGTGCTCTTGGTGATAATCCGACAGCCGTCCCGAGTTCTTGTTTCGTGCTGCAGATCATAACCGGAATATGAAGATCATCGGCCCATTGCGTGTACTTGGTGATAGAGCCCGGTGAATCTTCTGCAATAATCAATAACGAGCCCTTTTGTTTTTTTAAGAACGCTTCAACCTGTGATTCTCCGGAAGAAATTTTCCCGGCTCTCCTTGCCATTCCAAGCAATGATAATATTTTTGGTGTCAAGAAGAATTCATCTGCCTTTCAATTTCGGCCAGCATCTCTTTGGTCGGTTTGATGCCAAAAGTTTTTTCAAAACGGTTTTGTTTCAGAGCTTTTATCAGACAATCTGGACACTGGCAAAGGTAAGCTCCACGCCCATTTTTCTTGGAAGAAGGATCAAATTCCAATACTCCCTCAGGTGTTTTTACGATTCTCAATAATTCTTTTTTTGGTTTCATTTCCTGGCAGCCAAGACACATGCGCAGAGGGATTTTTCGTACCTTCATTTTCTCACCTTTCAGGAATTACTTTTGGTCACTGAAGCCTATTTTTTCTTGCTTGAAGACTTGGCCTTTTTCTTGGGTTTCTCTGCTTCCTGCTGTTCATCTGCTTGGGAAGCTTCATCAGCAGGTGATTCTAATTCTGAATAAGAAACATCAGCATCACTGTCTTCATTTCGGGCATTTTCATCGCCGTCATATTCTGCAGATTCATCGTATTCATCGTAGTATTGGCTGTCCTCGTCCTCCTGATAACTCCCGTCATCATATTCATCGTATCCTTCTTCTGTGTAGTCCTGATAGCCTTCATCATATTCCTGATATTCTTCTTCAGATTCTTCATACTCGCCTTCTACATAATCGCCGTAGGGTTCGTCTTCATAATCTGTATATTCTCCTTCTTCATAGGGTTCATACGCCTGTTCATAGTATTCACTCTCATACTCTTCATCCTGATAGCCGTCTTCCGGGATCAAATTCTGAGCGAGCGCCTGCGTTTCGTTCTTAATATCGATTTTCCAGCCGGTCAGCTTTGCGGCCAGTCTGGCGTTCTGTCCTTCTTTCCCGATAGCGAGTGATAATTGATAGTCCGGCACGACCACCAACGTCACCTTGTCTTCATACCGCGGATAAACGCCCAGGACTCTGGCCGGGGAAAGCGCATTGGAGACAAAATCAATCGGATCAGCCGACCAGTTGATGATGTCCATTTTTTCGCCTTTCAGTTCATTCACGATATTCTGTACCCTGCTGCCCTTCGGTCCAACACACGCTCCGACCGGATCAACGTTTTTGTCTTTCGAGTAAACGGCAATTTTGGAGCGTGCACCTGCTTCCCTTGCAACTGCTTTGATTTCTACAATTCCATCGTGAATCTCCGGAACTTCCAGCTCAAACAATCGTTTGATCAGTCCTGGATGGGTGCGGGAAAGCAAAATTTGGGGGCCTTTGGTCGTTTTCTTCACTTCAACAACATAGGCCTTGATTCTTTCAAAAGGCTGGTAGTTTACTCCGGGATTCTGCTCTGAGGCAGGCAGTACGGCCTCCACCTTGCCAAGATCCACAATGACGTTACGCTGTTCATAGCGTTGGACAATACCGGTGACAATATCTCCCTCGCGATTAATATATTCATCGTATATCAATCCGCGTTCAGCCTCGCGTATTCTTTGGACAACAACCTGCTTGGCAGTCTGCGCTGCGATGCGGCCAAAGTCACGCGGGGTGACTTCAAATTCAACAATATCTTCAGTTGAATAGTTCGGGTCAATTTTTTTAGCTTCTTCTAATGATATTTGGGTGCGAGGATCATCCGCAATTTCCACAACGTTTTTGCGGGCATATACTTTAATTTCTCCATTCAAGCGGTCTATATGGATCCTTACATTCTGTAAAGAGGAAAAGTTCTTTTTATATGCCGATATCAGAGCAGCTTCAATCGCTTCAAACAATATCTCTGTCGAAATACCTTTTTCTTTTTCTAATTCGTGAATTGCCTCAATGAACTCCATGTTCATCTGTCTGAATCCCTCCTTAAAATCATTTTAAAACTCAAAAGTAAGATGGGCCTTTTCAATTAGCGACAAAGGAATGGCAATCTCCCGCCCTTCATATTCTAGGATAACCTGGTCATCAGCCAATCCTTTTAAATTTCCGGTAAAGCGGTTGTATCCCTCAAACACTTCTGTCGTATTAATACTGACAAGCTTTCCTGTATATTTGATATAATCTTCTCTCTTTCTAAGCGGTCTCTCAATTCCGGGAGAAGAGACTTCCAGCATATAGGCCTGGGGGATCGGGTTTTCTTTATCCAGAACCTCATTAATTCGATGGCTTACCTCGGCACAGTCGTCAATCTCTACTCCGCCTTCCTTATCAATATATAATCGCAGATACCAGTAAGCACCTTCCTTAACATACTCGACATCGACGAATTCCAGTCCCAGCTCCATTACGAGTGGTTCTGCCAAACTTCTAACTTTATTTAGAATAGAATTGCTCATCGTATACTCCTTTTAGAGTTAAGCATTTTTTATTTTTTCATCATACCAAATGAAAGAGTGGGTAATCCCCACTCTGAACCAAAAATCTGCTTAGAATAAAATTCCTGCTTTTACTATATCATATACTGTTTCCGTCTGCAATATTCCTAATGTCCAGTTTAAAACAAACTCAGCTGATTTTTGTCGGGCAGCCCTTCCAAACACCCGTGCTGCTGAAGCGTTTCAATGACGGTTTTGCTGATTTTTCCGTTGGATCGGGCCTGGATATCTTCGACAGATTTGATCGTTCCATGTTCCCTGAGTTTGACCAAACTCGCCGCAGCCGTTTCACCGACTCCCTGCAGGGATGACAGTGGCGGCAGGAGCCCATCAGGCGTTACCTGAAAACGTACCGCATCGGATTCCCACAGGTTAACCTTGCGCAGCTTAATCTTCCGGCAGTACATTTCCACCACAATCTCAAGGATCGTCTGCAGGTTCTTGTCCTTAGCCGTTGCATTGTTGCCTTTGGCGGCAATTTCTTTGATAGCCTCCCGGCACTTTTTCACACCGCTGCAGATCAGTTCCGCATCAAACTCATCTGCCCTGACGGTAAAAAATGTCGCATAAAACGCTTCAGGATAATTGATCTTAAACCAAGCGATCCTGAAAGCCATTGTCACATAAGCTACAGCATGGGCCTTCGGAAACATATAGCTGATCTTCTGACAGGAGTCAATATACCAATCCGGAACGTTTTGCTTTTTCATGGCCTCAATATCTTCATCTTTGAGTCCTTTACCCTTGCGGACCGACTCCATAATTTTAAAAGCATGACTGGAATTAAGTCCCATCTGAATCAAATAGATCATAATATCATCACGGCAGGCAATAATGTTGGAGATGTCAGCTGTACCGTTTAAGACAAGGTCCTGGGCATTGCCAACCCAGACATTCGTACCATGGGAAAGTCCGGATATTCTGACCAGATGGGAAAAGCTTGAAGGTTTGGTGTCTTCCAGCATCTGTCTTACAAATTTTGTACCAAATTCCGGGATGCCAAGTGTTCCGGTCGTGGACCCGATTTCCTCCGCAGTCACGTCAAGCGCATCCGTACTCGAAAAGAGTGAGAGGGTTTGCGTGTCATCAAGCCGAATTTTCTTCGCATCAAGCCCTGTCAAGTCCTCTAGCATTTTAATCGACGTCGGATCGTCATGACCGAGCAGGTCCAGTTTGGTTAAACGCCCGGAGATGGAATGGTAGTCGAAATGGGTCGTAATAATATCTGAAGAGGTGTCGTTGGCCGGTCTTTGCAGCGGGGTAAAATCAAAAACATCGCATTCTTTCGGGATAACCATTAATCCTCCCGGGTGCTGTCCTGTCGTTCTTTTTACCCCCGTACAACCGCTGACCAGCCGGTTCAGTTCTGTCTGGTTATATTTGACCTTTCTTTCCTCAAGGTAATTCTTCACAAAACCATAGGCAGTTTTTTCAGCAATCGTGGAAATCGTTCCGGCCCGGAAAACATTTTCCTTGCCAAATATCTCCTCGGTGTATTTCATAGCTCTGGGCTGATATTCTCCCGAGAAATTTAGATCGATATCAGGAACCTTGTCTCCCTTAAAGCCTAGGAAGGTTTCAAACGGAATGTCATGTCCGTCTTTGACCAGTTCCCTGCCGCACTGCGGACATATTTTATCCGGCAGATCCACACCTGCTCCGGCGATTCCGTCCGTCACAAACTCTGAATAAAGACACTCCGGGTTAGCACAACGATAGTGCGGCGGAAGCGGATTGACCTCCGTGATGCCGGTAAAAGTTGCGACGAGCGATGAACCGACGGAACCCCTTGATCCGACCAGATAACCATCCTCGTTTGATCTTTTTACGAGCAGATGCGCAATCAGATACAATACGGCAAAACCGTTGCCGATGATGGAATCCAGTTCCTTATTTAAGGTTTTCTGAACCATTTCCGGCAAAGGATTGCCGTACAGCTCATACGCTCTGGTCATCGTCATATCCCGGATTTTATCGGCAGCACCTTCAATCTTCGGTTCGAAAAAGTCGTCCGGAAACGGTTTGATTTCAGCGACCTGTTCAGCAATCATTCTCGGTGTTGCAACTACCGCCCGATAGGCATCCTCTTCATCAAGATAAGCAAATTCCTTGAGCATTTCATCCGTTGACCTGAAATACAGCGGAGCCTGCTCATCGGCATCGGCAAAGCCTTTCCCGGCCATCAAAATTCTTCGGTAAACTTCATCTTCCTTATCAAGAAAATGGACGTCACAGGTAGCCGCGACAGGAATACCAAGTTCCTTGCTAAGAGAGACAATGTGCCGGTTCATATCGATCAATTCTTGTTCGCTGGAAACCTCACCGTTTTTCAGCATAAACCGATTGTTCCCCAGCGGCTGGATTTCCAGATAATCGTAATACGAAGCAATTTTTTTGATTTCTGCCGCATCTTTCTTTTGCAAGATTGCCCGCATCAGTTCTCCTGATTCGCAGGCCGAACCAAGGATCAAACCTTCCCTGTGGGCATCAAGCAGCGAACGCGGAATACGGGGACGTCTGTAAAAATACTCCATATGGGAAGCGGTAACAAGTTTATACAGATTTTTTAAGCCGGTATAATCCTTGGCCAGAATAATGATATGGAAAGAACGGCTGCGGCTCAACTCGACCGGATTCGTTCCGGCATCCTCGACCAAATAGCCTTCCATGCCATAGATGATTTTGACACCGTACTTTTTTCCGGCTTCAGCCGCATCCGGAAAAGCCTGGACGACCCCGTGGTCTGTTACAGCAATCGCGGTATGTCCCCATTCACCGGCTCGCTTCACCATGTTTTGGATCGATGAAACACCATCCATTTCCGAATGCTTGGTGTGCAGATGCAGTTCAACCCGTTTCTCTTCCGCAAGATCCGGCTTGGACGTCTTCGAAACAGTCATCATATCCCTTGGCATCAACGTCAGCTCGGTCGTATACCGATCGAACTGTACAGCTCCTTTCACTCTGAGCCAGTCACCTTTGTTGATTTCCAGAGGTTTTTTTCCTTCGTCAAAGAACAGTTTGCAGCCTATCGAGTTTGTCTTGTCTGTCAGACCGAACGACAATAATTGACGCCCGCTTTTTAATAGTCTGATTTCTGTTTCACAGACCTCACCCTCTACAATGACCTGTTTCTCCTCGTCATGAATATCGGCTAACGGAGCCGGCGTACCCTTTATCTCTCTGCCAAGCAAAACAGCATTCTGCTCTTTCTTCTCTTTTTTCTCCTCAGGCTTTTTGGACAGGATTTCCTCTACATACTTTTGCTCTTCTTTTTCCGCGTCAAAATAGATTTCTTCTTCGGCGGCAGTCTCTTCAATTTCCCAGAAAATCCTTGCCTCCAGACCATATTTCTGCCGAAAGAAGCTTTCCAGACTATCCTGTTTCAGCTGACAATATTCCATTGCCATCATGCTCGGAACGAAGAAGGTCAGTCTGTTTTTAACAACCTCGTATTTTACGGAAGCATTCAGCCAGACCTTAAGGGAAGGCACCTTCTCGTGAATATCCTGAATGATTTGCAGCCAATGTTCTTGACAAAACATCTCTAGGGTAAAATCGGGAGACATTTTTGTTTTTATCTCAATCGTGATTCCGTTATTTTCGTTCCCACTATTTAATCTTTTCTTTAAGGATTCAGTTAAAAGGCCCAGAATTTCTTCCTGGACCGGACAGGATAAAGAAAGATGGAGTATCCACTTTCTTTGTTCAGGAACAATCTCCACCCTCTCCAGCAATATGTAATTTAGAAAAGTATCCAGCCTCATGCTGACATCACTTGGTAATTCCTGATAAAAAGGTGTTGCTTCCAGTTTGACTGCTGCAGTTGACACCAATGATGCCTCCTCTGTATCCAAACGCAATTTCTGATAAATGATTGACTTTCATGATATCTATGTTTGATATCTATGTTTGGGGTTGCCTGCATGCTACAATACCGCTTTTCGGCGAATTGCGCCCTCCGTGGCGCAAATGCCGCGCTACGCACTCCATGCTTCGCTTGTCGCGGTAATTGTAGCACGCAGGCTAATCTTTAGCTAATCTTTGGATAATAAGATTATAATGTTTGCTTAAATTAAGCATGTAACTTTGAGAAGTATAACGAATACACTGTTCTGTTCTTTTCTTTTAATAAATTCTCAAGAATAATCTACATTCTGACATGCAGACTTGCTTGAATAACCCTAAGATCAGTCTGGGGGCCACAGTTCCGCGACAAGCGGAGCATGGAGTGCGCAGCGCGGCCTTTTGTGTCATGGATGACACAACGGCCGAAAAGCGGTATTGTGGCCCCCAGACCTGCCATACATAATGGTTTTGTAATACTCAATAGAACTAGGCACGACAGGCTTCTTTGATGATTTCTGTTACAAGACTGCAAACGCGGTCCACTTCAATCAGCTCAACTTGTCGGGTGCTTCTGTTGTACAGTTCAACTTTACCTTCGGCGAGTGCTTTAGCGCCGATTGTCAGTCTTAGAGGATATCCGACGAGATCCGCATCCTTGAATTTTACGCCCGGACGTTCATCCCTGTCATCATATACTGTCTCGACGCCGGCTGCCTTTAATTCTGCATACAACCTTTCGGCAGTTGAGACGACATTTTCGTCCTTTAAGGAAACCGGGACGATAATACAATGATACGGGGCAATCGGCATTGGCCAGATAATTCCATTCTCATCATAATTCTGCTCAATGGCGGCAGCCATTGTTCTGCTGACGCCTATCCCATAGCAACCCATATAGCAGACCTTTTCCTTACCTGTATCGTCGAGGTAGGTTGCCTGAAGGGCCTGACTGTATTTCGTACCAAGATTGAAGACTTGCCCGACTTCAATCCCACGGGCTTCCTGGAGCGATCCCTGGCATTTCGGGCAGGGCTCACCCGGCGTTACCATTCTGAGGTCTGCTATTACAGCAGGAATAAAATCCTTTCCGCAAGTGACGCCGAGCAGGTGATAGTCTTTTTTATTGGCTCCGCAGACTCCCTGTTTCATCTCAGCTACTTCAAGGTCTGCGGCAACATAGACATCCTTAAGTCCAACCGGCCCGATGAACCCGTGCTCGCAGTTGAAAACCTCCCGGACTTCCTCCGGGTCAGCCATTCTGAGGTTCAGGAACGGTCCGAGCATATTATTGACCTTGATTTCATTGACTTCCCGGTCTCCCCTAACCAGGACAAGTATAAAACGGTCGTCGCCTTTATACAAAAGCGTTTTTATCAGAGAAGACTTGTTGATTTTTAAGAAATCGGCCAGCTGGTCAATCGTTTTGATATCGGGGGTATGAACCTCACCTGTCCGGCCTGCCAAAATATCCTGATCACTGTCTGGATGCGGCAGACATTCAGCTTTCTCGACATTGGCGGCATAATCGCAATCAGGACAGAATACCACCGCAGCCTCTCCTGATTCAGCCAGCACCATAAATTCATGGGTTCCGCCTGTTCCGCCAATCGCACCGGCATCTGCCTCGACAGCACGGAAAGTCAGGCCACAGCGCGTAAAAATCCGTTCATAAGCCTCATACATATTGCGGTAACTCTCCCGGGAACCTTCCGAATCCCTGTCAAAAGAATACAAGTCCTTCATGATAAATTCCCGGCCGCGCATCAGTCCGAAACGTGGTCTTCTTTCATCACGGTATTTGTTTTGAATCTGGTACAGAAGGAGCGGCAGCTGCTTGTAGGAACGGACTTCACTTCTGACCAGGTCGGTGATGACTTCTTCATGCGTGGGTCCGAGACAGAATTCCCGGTCATGCCTGTCTTTTAATCGGAACATCTCCGGACCATAGACATCCCAGCGTCCGGTTTCTTTCCACAGTTCAGCCGGCTGGACAATCGGCAGCATGACTTCCTGTCCGCCTTTGGCATCCATCTCTTCGCGCACGATTTGCTCGATCTTTTTAATGACTCTGAGTCCCAGAGGAAGATATGTATAAATACCGGCTGCAGCTTTGCGGATAAATCCGGCTCTCAGCATGAGCTGGTGACTGATCACTTCGGCTTCTGCAGGCACTTCCCGCAAGGTCGGATTCAATAATTGGCTAACTTTCATTGTTTATTTCTTCCTTTCAACAAGTGCTTGCTCTTAAAAAGTTCTTGCTCTTCAATATTACCATTTTCACACAGGATTAAACAACCGGAAAACCTCAGATTTATTTTTAAAGATCTACCAGAAAATGTTTAGCGTTTTTCTGATAGACTTAAATCCGCCTCGATTTTCTCCATCAAAGCCGGCACTAATTCATCTTCAGGCAGCTGCGCGATGACCTCACCCCGTGCAAAAAGCAGCCCCCTGCCTTTTCCTCCTGCAATGCCAAAATCGGCTTCCCGGGCTTCCCCAGGGCCATTGACCACACAGCCCATCACGGCTATGGAGACCCTCTTGGAGGGTGCCGGTAAAGTTTCAAGTCTCTGTTCTACTTCCTCAGCCAGATGAACTAAGTCCACCTGAGTCCTGCCGCAGGTCGGACAACTGATTAATTCGAATCCGCCTTTCTTGAGATCCAGTACCCGCAGAATCTGCTGGGCAACCGGAATCTCCGCTGCAGGATCGCCTGTCAGTGAGACTCTGATCGTATCGCCGATGCCTTCAGCCAGAAGCGTTCCTATACCGATCGCAGACTTCACCACCCCGGATCTGACCGTACCGGCTTCAGTTACCCCGATATGCAGCGGATAGTCCACCCGATCGGCAATCATGCGGTAAGCGTCAATCATCAACGGAACATGGGACGACTTCAGGGAGATCTTGATATGATGATAGTTTTCTTGTTCCAGGATGCCGACATGGCCCAAAGCGCTTTCGACCATCCCTTCCGCGGTCGGTCCGCCGTATTTCTCAAGGATTTCCTTTTCCAGAGATCCGGTGTTGACTCCGATCCGGATCGGGATGTTTCTTTCGCGGACCGCGTTGATAACCTCCTGTACCTTCCAGCGCTCACCGATATTTCCCGGATTGATTCGGAGTCCATGAACCCCGTTGGCAACAGCTTTAAGTGCAAGCCTGTAGTCAAAGTGAATATCCGCAACTACCGGAATCGGACTTAGGTTGCAGATGTCTTTCAACGCAAGCGCAGCCTGCTCATTTAAGACAGCCGTCCGGATAACCTCACAGCCAATTTCCGCTAGGTGCCTGATCTGATTGAGGGTGGCTTGAACATCCCGGGTATCCGTATTGGTCATCGACTGAATCACGACCGGATTATTTCCGCCAATTGCCACCGATCCGATTTTCACTTCTCGCGTAATCCTACGTTTCAATCGATAAACCCTCCTATTTCGCGAAGTTGACAAATATTCCTTGAGCCTGTCTGGTAGCCACAATACCGTTTAATCAAATCAGATATAGATACCGTAATTATAAGTCTGATATGAATGTTTAGTAAAAAGGCACTATGGTATTTTCTACAAAGAACAACCGTAAATTCAGAATAAGACTAACCAAAGGGCTCTAGAAATCAGGCTGCTGGCCACAGTTCCGCTGTGAGCGGAGCATGATGCGGAGCGCGGCTTTTTACGCCATGGAGGGCGTAATAGCCGAAAAGCGGTATTGTGGCCTGCAGCCTTACCCGAACAGAGATAGATATCCATCATGTCAATCATTATAGATACTCATCCGGCATCATTATTCAGATGAAATTTACTTCGTAATTATCCTCAGTATATCCTGATACGTCACCGCGATCATCAGTGCGATGAGCAGCGCAAAGCCTGTCAGCTGAATCCAGCCTTTCTTTTCGATACTTAAAGGCTTACGCCGGATTCCTTCAAAAGTCATCACGGCCAGCTGACCGCCGTCGAGCGCCGGCAGCGGCAGAATATTTAATACACCAAAGTTGATGCTGAGCACAGCGGCCAGGGTAAATAGCGACGACATTCCCTGTTTTACGCCTTCCCCGATGACCTGGGCAACACCAATCGGACCCGAAAGTTCGACCGGCGCCTTACCGGTAATCATTTGAATCAGATAAAGGACGAGTTGTCTAGTAAACTCTACCGTCTGCTGAAAACCATATTGGATGGATTTCAGGACGGATACTTTCTGCATGGTATAAGAAGGTGTAATCCCGATCAATCCTTTTCCAAGCTCCTGATCATAGACCGGGGTAATCTCAATCGTGACAATTTGTTTCGTATCCGCTTTTTCTACGGTAAACGACATCTTTTCTCCAGGGTTGGTGTGAATTTGCTGCGTTACAGAATTCCAGTCTGGAGTCTCTGTGCCATTGATCGCAATAATTCTGTCTCCGGCGGCGAGTCCTGCCGTGGCTGCAGGTTTACCCAGTGACACCTCACCGATTAGGTTCTGGTTATCGGCTACGGCTACGCCAAAAAAGGCAAAAGCAACCACAAAAAGCACCGCACCGAGGATGAAGTTCATGAGCGGTCCGGCCACAATGACGGCCATTCTCTTCCAGATTGATTTGCTTTCAAAACTTCGGGCCAACAGTTCCTCCCTACTGACCTGATCGCCTTCTTCGACTTCTTCAGCACTTAAGAATCTGCAAAATCCTCCCAGAGGTAGTATCCTGACGGAGTAAAGCGTTTCCTTACCCTGGAACCCAAAAAGCTTTGGCCCAATGCCAAAAGCAAATTCCAGCACTTTAATCCCCGATCTCTTGGCTACGATAAAATGCCCAAATTCATGTACGAATACCAAAACGCCAAATATTACGATAAAAGCAATTACCGTTTTTAAGATGTCAAACAAACCATTCACCTCAACCCAGATTTATTTGTGATGCAGCATAATCCCTAGCCCATCTGTCCGCAGCCAGTACGGTATCCAAGTCCTTTATCTCCTGAACCTGATGGGCCTGACAAGTGCGTTCCACAAGTTCGTGCATCTCATGATATTTTATGCGGCCTGCCAGGAAAGCATGTACACAGATTTCGTTGGCAGCATTCATGACCGCAGGAAGTGTCTTTCCTGTCTGACCGCAGGCATAAGCGAATTTCAAAAACGGGAAAGCGGCCAAATCAGGCTTCTCAAACGTTAAGCTCTTTCCGGCAAGCGAAAGTTCCGGTAAACGGTTTTCCCAGCGTTCGGGATAGGTTAGCGCATACTGAATCGGAATGCGCATATCCGGTATGCCAAGCTGGGCAAGAACAGTGCCGTCACGGAATTCGACCATCGAGTGAACAATGCTCTGAGGATGAACCAAAACATCAATTTGGTCATAATCTACGCCGAAAAGAAATTTTGCCTCAATAACTTCCAAACCTTTGTTCATCATGGTTGCCGAATCAATGGTGATCTTGGCACCCATATTCCAGTTCGGATGTTTCAGCGCCATTGCCGGTGTTACCTCAGCCAGCCTTTCCCTGTCCCATCCTCTGAAAGGGCCGCCTGAAGCAGTCAGAATAATTTTTTTAACTGCATTTTTGTTGCCGCTGAGACACTGGAACACAGCAGAGTGTTCACTGTCGACAGGAATAATGGAGCAGCCGTTCCGTTCTGCTGTCTGCATTACAAGTTCCCCTGCGGCAACGAGCGTTTCTTTGTTGGCCAGCGCAATATTTTTTCCTGCGTTCAGTGCAGCCAGTGTAGGCTCAAGACCAATACTGCCGCTGACAGCGGTCACAACCGTGTCAACCTCTGCTGCAGTCGCCGCCTCAAGCAGTCCCTCCATACCTGCCAGCACCTTGACAGACAGGTCAGCAACCCGTTGTTTCAGGAAAAGTGCACTTTCTTCCTGCATCATCACGGCAATCCTCGGCCTGAACTCGCGGATCTGTTGTTCAAAAAGGTCGGCCCGGGAATTGGCCGACAAAGCATAAACAGCTAATTTTCCTTCCGAGTTTCTGACCACATCCAGTGTCTGCGTGCCAATTGAACCGGTGGAACCTAAAACCGAAATTATTTTCACTTTGATATCTCCAATTCCAATTCTATCCTAATTCGTTATGCTTAAGTTTTACTTAGAGTGGATCTTTTAAGAGAGTGGCTTTGAATGGCTTTGCTATTCTCCCTTAAAAAATCCGGCTTTCCTGACGGCTTCATACATGACGACCAGAGCGGGGCCGATGAGCAGCCCTACTGCTCCGAAAAGGTTCATTCCAACGTACATGGACATCAGGGTGGCCAGCGGATGCAGCCCGATATTTTGAGACAAAATCTTTGGTTCCAGGATCTGCCGGATCACTGTAGCGGCAAGGTAGATGACCAAGAGTTTGACTGCCGAGGCTATACTGCCGGTAAAAAGCAGTACCAAGATCCACGGAATAAATATGAGGGCCGGTCCGATAACCGGTATCAGATCGAGCAGGCCGGCCAGAATGCCAAGCGTAAAGGCATAGCTATTACCGATGATCAACAGTCCAATTGTGATCACAGCGAATGTGATGCAGACAAGAATGGTCTGGGCTCTTAAGAATCCTACGAGCGCTGAACCAAGGTCTGCAGCAATTTGTCTGGTTTTTCCAAGATATTTTCCTTTTACCCTGCCAAACAGCCATTCCTTGACGGCTGGAAAACTCATGCTTGTCAGCAGCGTTGCTACAGTTGTGATCACAATCACAACCATCAAACCCGGCAGCGAGCCCAGGAAATTCAGCAGACCTAGACTGCCGTTTTTAAGAATGACCTGGAGTGCCGCAAGTATTTTTTCCATGTTGGACTGAATCGCACTGTTGATCTCAGGATTCAGCTGAATGAACTGCTGAATTAAGCCGATCTTTTCTGTCAGCATTGCCAAGGTTTGTTGATAAATTATTGGAAAAGCGGTATATAGTTCGGCTAACTCGCGGTATATCCGGCTCCCGAACAAAACCAGCAGCAGTACAAACACAATCAAAACCAGTACCACCACAAGCAGAGATGCGTAGGTTCTCTTGATTTTAAGCACTTTAATCAGTTTTAATATAAGAGGTTCCAGCAGGAAAGAAATGATAAACGCTAAAATAAACGGCAGCAGGGCCGAGACCACTGTTCCAAGCGTTGAACCAAAGACAGGGAAAAACTCAACGATTGCATAGGTAAAAAGTTTCAGGCTGAGTAATGCAGCTGCAATAATAGCCAACCTGTTTAGATTCACCCTTAGGGAGTTCTTGGTTGTATCGTTCATGCTTATCCCACCAATCCAAGGTTAATAGAAAAAAACACCAATGGCAGCGCAAACAAAAAGCTGTCAAAGCGATCCAGGATACCACCATGGCCCGGGATCAGTCTGCCGGAATCCTTCACACCGGCAGTCCGTTTCAGTGCGGATTCAAAAAGATCACCAATTTGGGAGGCAATACTGGTCAAGAGTGACAGCACAAGGATAGCCGGGAGCGTTGCTTGCTTGGTAATCAACCAGAAAACAAAACCGCAGACTAAAGCCGTCACCAGGCCGCCAACAGCCCCTTCGACTGTCTTGTTCGGGCTGACTTTCGGGGCAAGCTTTCTTTTGCCGAACATGTTCCCGACAAAAAAAGCTCCGGTATCTGTGAGCCAGACCAGTAAGAAAACAAGAAAACACCAAGAAACGCCAAATTCTCTCAAAGAGTAGAGATAGGTAAACAGAAAGACCGGATAAATCAGCGCCAGAAAATAATACGTTGAAGACGCTAAAGACTGATTTGGATAGCGCAACGCATAACTTCCAAATGTCAGCATGAACCATATGATCGCAAGCGGCAGCATCCATTCCGTGCGGCCAAGAAGAAAAATAGCCAGCCACAAGATGCTGTAAACGACTGCCGGCCATAACTTGTTTATTAAACCGGCCTTTTGTCCAATCTGCAAAAACTCTTTAAGTCCAAGTAAAGCCAGAATCACAACAGCAATGGACAAATACCATCCTCCGAGCCAGGTTAATACTAATAAAAGGGGGGCTCCGATTAGAGCACTCAAGATTCTCTTTACCATTTTCTATCCCTCAACCTTCTTTTACGCCACCAAACCTGCGTTCCCGGTTTTGAAAAATCCGAATCGTTTCAAATAATAATGCTCTGTTAAAATCCGGCCAGCATTCATTCACAATCACAATTTCTGAATAAGCGGCCTGCCAGAGCAGATAATTGCTTAAGCGCATTTCACCTGAAGTCCTGACGACAAGCTCCGGATCAGGACAATCTTTCGTATACAAGTGCTTTTCAAATATTTCCTCGGTAATTTGCTGAACATTTAGCGCTCCGCTTTGGACCTCCTGCGCAACCTCCTTGACTGCTTTGAGGATTTCGATCCTGCTTCCGTAATTCAAGGCAACATTCAACACTAATCCGGTATTGTTCTTTGTTTTTTCACAAGCCTCGTGATAAGCCTTCAGGACATCTTTTGGTATATCTTCTTGCTGCCCGAAAATACATACCTTAACATTATTCGCATATAGCTCAGCAAGTTCTTTGCGGACATACTCCTTCAAGAGCGACATAAGAATCCCAATCTCCGACTGTGGTCTTTTCCAGTTCTCGGTTGAAAAAGCATATACGGTCAGATATTTGATTCCAAGCTCATCGCTACCCCTGACGACCTCCCGCAGCGCTTCTACTCCGGCCCGGTGACCGACAGAGCGAGGCAATCCTTTCTGCTGGGCCCATCTTCCGTTTCCGTCCATAATGATTGCCAGATGCCGAGGGATTCTATTCATATCAATGTTTTTCAGTTGAATATCTCCACTGTCTTTTTTCCAGATTATCACAAGTATTCCTCTTTATATCTGTACTTAGTACCATGGTCATACATATTAGAGCTGCCAAGATACTAGAACGGCTGCGGAAAGACCCCCTGTTCCGTAGGGGGCCATATAAAGAAAACTTGGCTGGCGCCAAGCCTTTGGCGGCAGCCTTAGCTGCACCTAGATATATCAGCAAGTGTACTTATACTTTTGATATACCAAAAAACTACTTTATAAATTTATCATGGATTAGTATAAATTTCAAATAACCATCAGTACAACTTATTCTGGCCACACGTAAATCTCCGCAGGGAACAGCCTTTCCTGCAGGGCTGGTTATCTCATAACAGAAATTCGCGCTTTCTTGTGTCAATTCCTCTTGAACATCGTCCCACTTTTTCCCGAGCCAACGCAACACGCTACACTTCCATAATTTCTTTTTCTTTTTTGTCGAGGATCTCGTCGATATCCTTTACAATTTTATCGGTAAGTTTCTGCGCTTTTTCTTGTCCTTTTTTGGAATCGTCCTCCGAGACAGTTTTATCCTTCTCGAGCTGTTTTATATCATCAATAAGCTCCCGTCTGATATTCCGGACAGCAACCTTGGCATCTTCCGCTTTCTTTTTAACCGTCTTGACAATCTCTGCACGACGTTCCGCTGTCAATTGCGGAATATTTAACCTGATGACCATGCCGTCATTCGAAGGCATAAGTCCAAGATCGGATTTAAGAATCGCCTTTTCAATATCCTTAATTGAAGATTTATCCCAGGGCTGAATAGTAATCATCCGCGGGTCAGGAACTGAGACATTGGCCAGCTGGTTAATCGGGGTAGGAGTCCCGTAATAATCAACGGAAACCTTGTCCAGGACTGCTGGATTCGCCCGACCTGCCCTGACAGATGCGAGGTCCTTCTTGAGTACCTCCTCTGTTTTATGCATTTTTTCTTCAGCGTCATTCAGAAATTCATTGAGCATTTTTCATTACCTCCCTACATAGGTACCTATTGGTTCTCCCTTAAGTGCTTTAATAATATTGCCATTTTCTTTCAGGTTAAAAACAATGATTGGAATATCATTGTCCATACACAATGAAGTTGCTGTCGAATCCATCACACCCAGCCCTTTGCTGAGCACATCAAGATAGGTCAATCTTTCAAATTTCTTAGCATCAGGGTTCTTCATCGGATCACTGTCAAACACGCCGTCAACCTGTTTGGCCATTAAAATAACGTCTGCTTCAATCTCCGCGGCCCGCAAAGCCGCCGTCGTATCTGTCGAAAAATAGGGATTGCCTGTCCCCGCTGCAAAAATCACAATACGGCCCTTTTCCATATGGCGGATTGCTCTTCTTCTGATATAAGGTTCCGCTACCTGCCTCATCTCAATCGCCGACAATACTCGGGTGACAATGTTATGTTGTTCCAGAACATCCTGCAGCGCTAGGGCATTCATTACAGTAGCAAGCATTCCCATATAATCAGCAGTTGTCCGGTCTATTCCCTGAGAGCTTCCGGCGATGCCTCGCCAGATATTTCCCCCGCCAACGACCAGTGCCATTTCCACACCAAGCTTCTGAACTTCAGAAATCTGTCGGGCGACAGACTCTAGCATGCTATGCGCAATTCCAAAACCTTGTTCCCCAGCAAGCGCTTCTCCACTTAGTTTCAATACGATGCGGCGGTAACGTGCATCTGTCATAAACGAACCTCCGTACTTAGTTTATTTCTACACCAAAGATAAAAATCCTCTTGTCGCTGTACGTAGATGTAGCAGAAAGCATTTATACTCTGTATTATACACAAGAAGCAATAAACCTTTCTGGTTCCCCTAAAAAAGAGAACACCGAAGTGTTCTCTTATCGATTTATTTCTTTCATGACTTCATCGGCAAAATTATCCTGGCGCTTTTCAATTCCTTCACCCAACTCATAGCGGGTAAATCTGCGAATAGCTATTTTCTCACCGATTTTAGCAATCTTAGCCATGACCAGGTCTTTGACTAAAATATCGGGGTCCTTGATAAAAGGCTGTTCTACAAGACAAACTTCCTTATAGAATTTCTCTATGCGGCCGTCAACCATCTTGTCAACAATTTTTTCCGGTTTCCCTTCGTTCAATGCCTGAGCCCTAAATATTTCTCTTTCATGGGCAACAACGTCAGCCGGAACATCTTCTTTATTGACATAAAGCGGTTTAGCTGCGGCGATCTGCATCGCAATATCCTTAGCCAGCTGCTTAAATTCATCTCCACGGGACACAAAGTCGGTCTCGCTGTTTAATTCGAGCAGAACGCCAATTCTGCCACCTCCATGAATGTAGGCTTCTACAGTCCCTTCGGCAGCAATTCGTCCTTCTTTTTTAGCAGCAGCAGCCAGACCTTTTTCTCTTAGGAAATCTATCGCTTTGTCCATATCGGCATTACATTCGGTTAATGCCTTTTTGCAGTCCATCATTCCGGCTCCGGTTCTTTCCCTGAGTTCTTTCACCTGAGAAGAAGTAACTTCAGCCATACGGTAACCCTCCTTTATTGAATACTTTACGACACATATAAAAACAGGGTAAGTCATGAAGAACATACCCCAATCTCACCCTGTTTTTTTAACTATTCTTCGTCTTCGGTTTGATTGCTCTCTTCAGCTTCTTCAGTATTGTCAAGACTTCCTTGTTGTCCTTCGATGATGGCATCAGCCATTTTCGCGGTGAGCAGTTTTACAGCCCGGATCGCGTCATCGTTGGCAGGAATCACAACATCGATCTCGTCAGGATCACAGTTGGTATCGACAATTCCTACGATCGGAATATTTAATCTTCTTGCCTCAGCCACGGCAATTCTTTCTTTACGCGGATCAACGATGAATAAAATATCAGGAAGTTTCTTCATGTTTTTGATACCGCCAAGGAATCTTTCCAGCTTACCCATTTCATGGCGCAGCGCAGCGACTTCCTTCTTAGGAAGAACTTCAAAAACGCCTTCTGCTTCCATTCTTTCGAGCTGATGCAGTCTTTGGACTCTCTTTTGGATGGTCTGGAAGTTCGTCAGCATTCCGCCGAGCCAACGCTCGTTAACAAAATACATGCCGCAACGTTCAGCTTCTTCTTTCACAGATTCCTGAGCCTGTTTTTTTGTACCTACAAACAGCACAGTTCCGCCGTTTACTGCGATATCCCGGATAAAATTGAAAGCCTCGTCAACTTTTTTGACGGTTTTCTGAAGGTCAATGATATAGATACCATTTCTCTCCGTAAAAATGTAACGAGCCATTTTAGGATTCCAGCGGCGGGTCTGATGCCCGAAGTGTACACCGGCCTCTAAGAGTTGCTTCATAGAAATTACAGCCATTGTGTAACACCTCCTCTCTTCATTTGTTTTTTTCCTCCGCAGGTTCATTCCTGGTACCCTTTGCTTGCGCAAAGAACTTGTACGCTAAGTCCCACTGCGTGTGTACTCCAAAAAATCACACTGCGAATAGAATATCATACCCTACTCCCGAATGCAACTTTAATTAATCCCGTAATGGGCGGCCAGATTGGACCGGATATTATGAGAAATGATAAACTCCTCTAAATCTGTAAGCAGTTCATTATAGGGAAAATAAAGATCAGTAAGGTAATACACTTTATTATTCCCGGCTTTAAGCAGCACAATTTCTTCATTGTTTTTGGTCCAAAAGAATGAGGCTTTACGGATATCTTTCGGTTCAAATGTCTTTTTCCGGAATAAGGACCGGAAGATGATCGCCTGATCATCAATAACAATCCGTTTCGTTTTCGCCGTCAACCAGATCAACAGGATCAAGAGAATCGTAACAGCATAAATTCCGGAAAGGATCAGCAAATAAAGTGTCGGTAAAGCGTAGTAAAAGAGTACCCCTCCGATCAGCAGCGGATACAGGATGATATATAGCACTCCCGGAATTACTAAAGGTTTCATGCGGTAACCATATTCTTGCGCATCCATAATCATTTACCCTTCTCTTTAACGATGCCGTTTAATGTACTTATCCAGCTCTTCCAGCAGATAGTCATTCAGAACCTTGATATACGTGCCTTTCATTCCGAGAGACTTTGATTCAATCACGCCTGCTGATTCAAACTTGCGCAGCGCGTTGACAATTACCGAACGGGTAATGCCAACCCTGTCGGCAATTTTGCTGGCTACCAGCAGCCCCTCGCCACCGCCCAGTTCAGCAAAAATATGCTCAACTGCCTCGAGTTCCGAGTAAGACAGTGTTCCCACCGCAATTTGCACAGCAGCTTTCTTGCGGGCTTCTTCCTCCGCCTGTTCAGCCTTGACGCGCAGGATTTCCATACCAATCACGGTAGCACCATATTCTGCAAGGATCAAATCCTCCGAGCGAAACTGCTTGCCAAATTTGGCCAGAACGAGCGTCCCGACCCTGTCTCCGCCTCCAAGAATCGGCACAATTGTTGTCATCTTATTGCCGAAAACACACTCGTGATGCTTGCTGAATACACAGGCATTCGCAACTTGCGTTGTGTTCGCCTTTGTTTCGGTCATTTTTAGCAGACCTTCATTGTAGCTTTCCGGGAATCTTTCTGTATGAAGAACGATTTGTTCCATTTCCCCGCAGTGGAAATCGTCCATGAAGCTATAGCCGAGGATTTTCCCCCTGCGTCCGACAATATAACAATTGGCAGCAATCTCCTGACTTAGTACTTTGGCCATCTCGTCAAAATCCACAGGTTTTCCGGCAGCACGCTGAATGAGTCCGCTAATTTTTCTGGTCTTTTCTAGTAAAATTTCCACAGATTACCCCCCTTATTCTTGGTACTCAGAACTCAAAAACTTGAACTATATTGATGTTAATAATTTTGAAATACGAATTTAAAGAATATACTTTGACAGGTCCTGATTCTTCGCAACATCGCCGACCCGTTTCTGGATATACTCCCGGTTAATGGTGATGGAATAATCCTCCGGCAGTTCTGAAGCTTCGAACGAAAGCTCCTCCAAGACTTTTTCGACAATGGTATGCAGTCTCCGTGCCCCGATATTTTCCGTGTAAGCGTTGACATTGTAAGCGATCTGGGCTATTTCTTCAATCGCATTCTCGGAAAAAATGACGTCTATGCCCTCTGTAGAGAGCAGCGCACCATACTGTTTAATCAGTGAAGCCTGCGGTTCAATCAGAATCCGTTTAAAATCTGCAACACTCAACGATTCCAGCTCGACACGGATCGGCAGTCTTCCCTGGAGTTCCGGTATCAGATCGGAAGGTTTCGCTACGTGGAAAGCGCCTGCAGCAATAAATAGAATATGATCCGTCCGGACAGGACCGTACTTGGTCATTACGGTGGATCCTTCAATCAGCGGCAGAATATCCCGCTGGACCCCTCCGCGGGAAACATCAGGACCGCCTGAAGATTCCTTGCCGGCAATCTTATCAATTTCGTCGATAAAAACGATGCCTTCCTGCTCAGTCCGCCGAATGGCTTCCTGCACCGCCTCATCTTGGTCAATCAGATTCTGGGCCTCTTCCTGAGCCAGAATTCTGCGGGCTTCTTTGACGGTTACTTTGCGTTTTTTGCGTTTCTTCGGAAACATTCCGGCCATCATGTCCTGAATGTTGACGCCGAGCTCCATGCCTGAAGCACCAAGCATATCCGTATATTGAGAGCTTTCTTCCACTTCAATCTCAAGGGTATGCTCCTCAAGCTCTCCTTTTTGAAGCTTTTCTTTGAGGAATTCCCTGTCTTTTTCTACTTCCGGAGAAGCAGGGCTTTCTTTTTCCGGTTCATTATCCTGGTTGAATAAATACTGAAATGGATTAATATTGGATGATTCTTTCTTTTTGCCCGGGACAAGTATTGTTAGAAGACGTTTCTCCGCATTCACCTCAGCCTGAGCTTCAACTTCTTGCATTTTTTCGCTTTTGACCATGCGTAAAGCGATCTCGGTCAAATCCCGGATGATCGATTCAACGTCCCTGCCGACATAGCCGACTTCGGTAAACTTCGTGGCTTCCACTTTGGTAAAAGGAGCCTTGACGAGCTTAGCCAGGCGCCGGGCAATCTCTGTCTTGCCTACCCCCGTAGGCCCGATCATTAAAATATTCTTCGGAAGAACATCCTCCTGCAGGGCTGCAGGCAGAAGCGAGCGGCGGTATCTGTTGCGCAGGGCAATGGCTACGGCTCTTTTGGCCTGTTTTTGTCCAACGATATATTTATCCAGTTCGGCGACGATTTCCTTTGGTGTAAGCTGTTCCATCAGTCCACGTCCTCCAGTTCTTCCACGACAATATTTTCATTGGTATAAACACAAATAGAGGCAGCCACTTTCATGGCTTCCCTGACAAGCTCTCCCGCGTTAAGATCCGTATGTGTATTCAGGGCGCGCGCCGCAGCCAGCGCGTAATTTCCGCCTGATCCAATCGCGGCAATACCGTCGTCAGGCTCAATGACTTCCCCTGAGCCGGAAATCAGCAAAATTGTATTTTTATCGGCCACGATCAGCAATGCCTCAAGGTTTCTGAGCATCCTGTCCGTCCGCCATTCTTTGGCCAACTCTACTGAGGCTCTCTGCAAATTGCCGTGATACTCCTCGAGCTTTCCTTCAAATTTTTCGAAAAGCGTAAAAGCATCGGCCACAGAACCAGCAAATCCCGCCAGGACTTTTCCTTGATACAAACGGCGGATTTTACGGGCCGTATGCTTCATCACTGTCGCTTGTCCCATGGTAACCTGGCCGTCGCCTGCAATAGCCACTTTTGATTCCTTTTTGATCGCAATAATCGTCGTTGCATGAAACATGAATATGTTCCCCCTCAATTTGCAGTGTACTTATAATTTTCTGAAGAGTCAAGGGTAATTTTCAAAAATGCAGTAGCTTTTATGAATATTCTAAATATTACTTCATTTTGCTCTTGGGTGAGATTTCAGATAGACGCTCCGAAGTTTTTCCCTGGACAGGTGCGTGTAAATCTGGGTTGAAGACAATTTCTTATGCCCCAGCAGCTCCTGAACACTTCTTAAATCCGCGCCGCCCTCCAGCAGGTGCGTTGCAAATGTATGACGCAGCATATGCGGATGAACATGCTGGTTAAGCTTAGCGGTTTTCTCCAGTTTGTCCAGGATCCGGCGCACTGAGCGCGAACTTAGCCGCATATCTTTGTAGTTTAAAATCAGCGCTTCCTGTTGATCATCCCGCTGCAGCAGGTACCTTTTGACCGCCTCTTCCGCCGGTTCCGTCAAAGGAACAATCCGCTCCTTTTTCCCTTTCCCGAACACCCTGATCAGGCTGCCATCAATATCCACATCTGATTTATTCAAGCTGACAAGCTCGCTTACCCTAAGTCCCGAACCATAAAGCAGTTCGACAATCACCTGGTCGCGCAGTCCGTTCTTTTCATCCTGATTGGAAGCTTCCAGAAGCTTTTCCATATGCTCCTGGAAAAGAAAACGCGGGAGATTTTTGCCGACTTTGGGCGTTGCAATTTTCTGTATAGGGTTCTGGCTGACAATTTCTTCGCGGCAGAGATATTTAAAAAAAGAACGCATTGCAGCGATTTTTCGGGCAATGCTTTTTCTTTTCAGTTCCCTTTCTGTCATCTGACCAATGTAACTGCGGACAATATATTTATCAATCTGGCTAACTTCAAGACTTTCGGTCTCGATTCCGAGTTCATGGGCAGAGAATTCCAGAAACTGAATTAAATCACTCTGATAAGCCGCAAGCGTCAGTTCGGAAGAATTTCTGGTTTTGAGATATGCGGTAAACACATCCAGGGCTTTATCTGCCAGCACCTGTTTCACCACCCATATTCATAATGTAGTAGACCGATTCATTAAGCCTATGGTTCGGGTTAGTCTCCGTAATGGATGACCGCTTTCGGCTGTTGTGCCATCCATGGCACAAAAAGCCGCGCTGCGCAATCCATGCTCCGCTTGACGCTGGACATCCATTACGGAGACTAGTCTGGAGTAGTATAAGCTTTTTTGGAGTTAGCGTTATTCTGAGAACCTATTCTAGTATACCGTTCTCTAAATAACTAGACATTTAACCCTTCATAGCTTGGTCTGTGTGCCACAGTTCCAGCGTAAGCGGAGCATGGATGCGGAGCGCGGCAGTTAGCGCCATGGAGGGCGCTATCTGCCGAGAGCGGAATGTGGCGCGCAGACCAGACCCAAATAAATATAAAAAGATCAATGTACTAGAGTTGTTTTTCTTCGATGAACCTTTCCAGCTCGTGCAACGCCCTTGCCGATAACCTTGCATTTTTTTCGCGTTTTCCTTTGATTCGTTCCCCGAGAGGAGTGATTAGACCAAAGTTCATATTCATCGGCTGAAAATGAACACTGGGCGAACCTTCCAAATGGCGGGCGAGTCCGCCAAGCGCTGTTTCAGGCGGGAAGACAAGCGTATCCTGTCCATTCAGCAGGCGGGCCATATTCAATCCGGCCAAAAGCCCGCTGGCCGCGGATTCGACATAACCTTCCACGCCGGTAATCTGACCGGCAAAAAACAGATCTGGCTTCATCCTGCAGCTAAAATCAGCATTCAGGACTTCAGGCGCATTCAGGAACGAATTCCTGTGCATGACACCGTAACGTACGAACTCAGCGTGTTCTAAGCCTGGTATCAGCCTGAACACGCGTTTTTGTTCGCTCCACTTTAAATGTGTCTGGAAGCCAACTAAATTCAGAAGGCTTCCCTGGATATTTTCTTTCCGCAGCTGAACAACAGCAAACGGTTTTTTACCGGTATGCGGGTTCATAATCCCGACAGGTTTTAACGGCCCGAACGCCATCGTCATGAGTCCGCGCTGGGCCATGACCTCGATCGGCATACAGCCTTCAAACACCAGATTTTTTTCAAAACCTTGAACCTCGGCAGCTTCGGCCTGAATCAGGGCCTCATAAAAAGTTTCATACTCTTCTTTGCTGAGCGGGCAATTCAGATAGTCTGCCTCGCCTTTGTCATAGCGGGATGCCCAAAAAGCTTTGGACAGATCAACGGTCTCAAGATCGACAATCGGTGCCGCCGCATCAAAGAAAGACAACGCCTCTTTCCCGGTCAGCCGCAGAATATCCGCAGCAAGTTCATCTGTTGTCAGCGGCCCTGTGGCAATGATCACTTTTTCGTCCGCCGGAATCGTTTTCACTTCCTCGCGGATGATATTAATATTCGGATGACCCGAGACCTTATCGGTAACCATTTGCGCAAAAAGATTCCTGTCAACAGCCAAAGCCCCTCCGGCCGGTACAGAAGTCTGGTCTGCTGCCGCCATGATCAGCGAATTCAAACGCCTCATTTCTTCCTTCAGCAGCCCGACAGCATTTTCAAGGCCGGCAGCCCTCAGCGAATTGCTGCAGACCAGCTCGGCAAATTGTTCCGTTTGATGAACGGGTGTGTTTTTCAGCGGACGCATTTCATAAAGATCGACGTCAATCCCGCGCTGGGCCATCTGCCAGGCAGCTTCGGGCCCCGCAAGGCCCGCGCCAATGATTGTCGCTTTTGCCATAGTACCCATCCTAGTCGTGTAGTATCGTTCTTAGATTCTAATTTTTATTCTGTTTCCTTGATTTCTTCGGTAAACCTGCAGTCCTGATTGATGCAGACATATTTTTTGTTTTTTCTGGTACTTTTCTCGGTCATTACCCCGCCGCACTCCGGACAAGGGTGAGGTGCCGGTTTCTCCCAGGAAATAAAATCACAGTCCGGGTATTTGCTGCAGCCGTAAAACTTACGTCCTTTTTTCGATCTCCTGACGACAAGTTTTTCTCCGCATTTCGGGCAGTTCACGCCGATTTCCTCGAGTAAAGGCCGCGCATTCCGGCAGTCAGGAAAACCGGGGCAAGCCAAAAACTTTCCGAACCGTCCCATCTTGATGACCATATTCCTGCCGCAAAGTTCACAGACTTCATCTGAAACTTCATCCTCAACTTTGATTTTGCCGATCTTCTGCTCAGCTTTATCAAGTGTATCGGCAAACGGGCCGTAAAATTCTCCGATAATTTTCTTCCAATCCGATTTTCCGTCTTCGATATCGTCAAGCTTTTCCTCCATGTTGGCTGTAAACTCCTGGTCGACAATATCCGGAAAATGCTCTTTCAACAAGTTGATCACAATTTCACCAAGCTCGGTTGGAACAAGTTTCTTGTCTTCCTTTGCTACATAGCCCCTCGTTTGAATCGTTTCAATCGTCGGCGCATACGTACTCGGACGCCCGATCCCCTCTTCCTCCATTTTCCGGACCAAGGTTGCCTCAGTATAACGCGCCGGGGGCTCGGTGAAATGCTGCTTCTCCTGAAGCTGCCTTAACTGCAGCTTCTGCCCGATGTTGAGATCTCCTTTCAGGCAGTTTTCCTCATTATCCAGTTTTTCCGGTTCATCGGTGCTTTCTTCATAGACGGTGAGATATCCCGGAAACTTCACTGCTGAAGCATTGGCTCTTAAAAGGTAATCACCGGCCAGAACGTCTACGGTAATCGTATCATAAACCGCCGCACTCATCTGGCTGGCGACAAAACGGTCCCATATCAGCCGGTAAAGCTTGAACTGCTCCCGTCCGAGAAAGCCTTTGACGGATTCAGGCGTCCTGAGAGCGGATGTTGGTCTGATTGCCTCGTGCGCTTCCTGGGTCCGGCCTTTGCTGGCAAATTTCCTCGGCTCTTCGGGATAATAGGCTTCGCCGTAAGTCTCGAGGATAAAACCTTTGGCCTCCTCCTGTGCAGTGTCGGCGATCCGGACAGAGTCCGTACGCATATACGAAATTAATCCGACCGTACCGGCCTTCCCGAGATCAAGTCCTTCATAGAGCTGCTGGGCCAGCATCATCGTCTTTTTAGGTGTATAGTTTAATTTGCGGTAGGCTTCCTGCTGGAGACTGCTGGTCGTAAAAGGAGGCGCCGGCTGTTTTCGCTTTTCCTTCGTTTTTACCTCTCCGACTGTGAATGCGGCCGCCCGAAGTTCCCGCAATACTTCATCCATCTGCTCGCGGCTCGAAATCGTGATCTTTTTGCCCTGCTTATGAAGCAGTTTGGCGGCAAAACTGCCGCCCCGGCACAAGAATTCCGCATCCAGAGTCCAGTACTCTTCCGGTTCAAAGTTGCGGATTTCTTCTTCTCTGTCACAGATCATTCTGACCGCAACAGACTGAACACGTCCGGCACTTAAACCTTTTTTAACTTTCCGCCACAGAAGCGGGCTTAATTTGTAGCCCACCAGTCTGTCCAAAACCCTGCGCGCCTGCTGGGCATCTACGAGATGCATATCCAGTTTGCGAGGTTTTTTAACGGCATTTTGAATCGTTGGTTTCGTTATTTCATGAAATTCGATCCTGCTCAGCTCTTCGGGATTCAGACCGAGCAAGTGCGTCAAGTGCCAGGCAATCGCTTCACCTTCCCTGTCGGGGTCGGACGCCAGCAAGACACGGTCGGCAGTCTTCGCTGCAGCTTTAAGCTCTTTGACCAAATCGCCGCGTCCTCTGATTGCAATGTATTTCGGCTCAAAATTATGATCGACATCAACCCCGATCTGGCTCTTTGGCAAATCTCGCAGATGTCCCATGGAAGCTTTGACCGTATAATTCTTAGACAAAAATTTGCTGATGGATTTTGCCTTGGCCGGGGATTCAACGATAACCAAAGTTTTCGACATGCTTCACCTCATGATTTCTCTCAATGTAATTCTATTGTATCAATATTGATTAAAATTTGATTAATATTACTAAATTATCTTCCTTAATCCTATGCATCGTTTCTGATTTAACCCTTAAAAAAAATAGCAACACAAATTATACCATTTATTTTCAAAACCACAATGGTAAAACAAAATATTGTACAAATGAATAACGTTTTTAACGCTGAAGGACATAATGCTGGCCTGGCAGCTGCAAAATCTCTCCGGCAAGCTGGAGCTCCAGCAGTCCCAGTGCAATGCCCTGAGCCGGAAGCGGGCATAAGACAGCCAACCGGTCAATATGCAGCGGAATATCGCTCAAACACCCCAGGATTTCAGCCCATTTCGATTCTGTTTGCCTCATTCCCTTAGACCTTACCCGAGTCGTTCCTTCTCGACATGCCAGAACTTCGGATAGCCTGTTTTCGGGTGTGAACGGAGCCAGTTCGCTCAGTACATCCTTCATGTCCTCCGTTACTTTTGCGCCCATCCGCAGCAGCTGATGTGTTCCCCGGCTTAGCTTACTGAAGATCGGACCTGGAACAGCGTACACCTCCCGTCCCTGTTCCAGGGCACAGTCAGCTGTAATCAGTGCGCCACTTTTTTCGGCTGCTTCAACCACAATGACTCCGCGGGACGAACCGCTGATCAGCCTGTTCCTGGCCGGGAACTGTCCTGGCTCGGGCGGAATACCCGGTGGATACTCACTTAACAGTGCGCCTTTTTCCATAATGGAATCTGCGAGCTTCGTATTCTCGTACGGATAGATCGTATCAAGCCCTCCGGCCATAAAGGCCCAGGTAATTCCACCGGCCTCAAGTGCTCCTCGATGCGCTGCCGTGTCAATGCCTCGGGCCAAACCGCTGACCACAGCATAACCTTCTCCGGCAATCCCACCGGCTAAAAAAGATGCCGCCGCTTTGCCATAGGGTGAAGCCTTTCTCGCACCCACCACCGCTATTCCCTCCTGCTGAGCCTGAAGCACACCTTTGTAAAACAGCACAGGGGGTGCATCCGGACACTCGGCCAGTAAACATGGGTACTCTGACTCTCCCGGCATAACCAAGGATATACCTTTCCTCTGCAGTCTTTCCTGAAACGCTCCAAGATCAAGTTCTGCCCTGTGCTGCAGAAATTCTTTCACCCAAACGAGATGGGCTAACTCGGAAAAAGCACCGGCAGGCGCTTCCAGAGCTTGAGCAGCACTCCCAAAATAGGCTATCAGCTGACGCAGTCTTTGACTACCGATCCCTGAAATGGTCAAAATACTTGCTCGAAAGATTTTTTCCTGGATTATCCTCATCATGATCCCTCCAACAACAGCGATTCGACATATTCCATATTTTTCCTGCCTAAACCATTTATTTTGAAGAAGGAGGAGCCTTAAGAACTGGGTGCAGTTCAAAAAGCGCCTCCTTTTCTATGGGCAAATTGCTTATGCTACCGGCGGATCATACAGATCGTTCGTAGTCATGTCAATTACCCGGATATCCCGTATCGTGACCAGTTCGCCGCTGGGGCTGTTAAATATATTCTTGGCAATAACCGTTTCCATCGCGGTCTGGGCCTCAGCCAGCGTCAGGTCCACCCTCGGCTGGGGGACGGAAATAATGAAGGATTTGCCGCCGGTGGTGAGAAAAGTTAGCTTTAACACCTTGCTTGTAATAATCGCCATTTTAATCACCCCCTGAAGATTTGCCTTGACAATCACATTGGCATTCACACTAAACCTAGCCAGTCTTTCAGATAGATTTGCCGCTGCTTATTCATCCGTAAGCTCCCAGTTTTTGCTGAGCACAACATTCAGCAGCGGATACTGGCTCAAACCGGATAGAGCCGCTGCAACATCATAGATGTCTTGACTCGTGGCAGTAGGCTTCACATAATTCAGGCTTTTCTTCTGGGTCACCGGGCCGCCTGCCGGCGAAGTCCCGGTCTGGTATTTTGTTGACACGATCGAATCCAAAGTTATTTCTGTCACTGCCATGGTTCATCCCTCCCTTCAACAGTTTGACAAGCCGGGCTTGTTCGTTCCCGACCTTATATACTATGAGAGAGATTGTCCGATGTTAAGGATTTGGGGAAATAAAAGATTTCTTCCCTAAAATAAAAAGCCTGACGACTGAGCTTGTCACACTTTTAAGCCTGGCCACGTATCCTATGAGTGAAATCAGCCCCAAGGAGTGTGGATATCTTGACGGATCCAGTGACTAATCCAGTAACTGATACATTATCTAATACGGTATCTGATACACTAACGGATATCATCAGCGGACGCACGCCGCATGTCATAGCAGCTGAAATTAACATGATCAAATACCAGACGGAGAGGATCTACCTTGCCGCCGCTGTCGAGATTGGAAGGCGGCTGACGGAGGCCAAGGCCCTGCTTAAGTTTGGAGAATGGGGCAAGTGGCTGGAGGAGTCGGTCGATTTCTCTCAGAGCAGGGCCAATAAACTGATGCGTATCTTCAAAGAGTACGGAGCAGGACAGCTTAGCTCCTCAAATTCGGATCCGGCTCCGAATTTAAACTACAGCCAGGCGGTGATCCTCTTAGGAGTCCCAAAGGAGGAACGGGCGCAATTTATCGTTGATATGGATATCGAGGGGATGACCAAGCAGGAACTCAGGAAAGCGGTCAAGGAACGGACGCAGGCCCGGCAAGAAAAAGACCTGGCCTTACAAAAGAACACAGATCTCCAGAAAACAGTGGCAGACCAAAGCGATATCATCACCGGGCTGACATCAGAACTCGCCCATCTGAAGGTCCAATTGGAGAACGTCAAGACGTCCAAAGCAGAACTCGCTAAAACGGCCAGGCAGCTGAATGATGCGCTGGAATCGCTCCAAAAAAGCTCAGCCGCCAAGGGCTACGAGCGGATGAAAACAAACTTCCTGAATACGTCGCTCAAAGTCAGGGCCAACCATATCGCCTTCCTCTGTGAAAACTTGGATCAAACCATGAAGGAAGTCAAGCATAAGCTGCTCCAAATCGCCCCTAATGACAAGGAGACGTATATCATTTATAAGAATAAAGTTTACGATCTTCTGAATGTGTGGCTTAAAGACGAGACGTGGAGCAGGTAAGCTTACCCTATCGGAAATGCGCAGTAAGAGATGGTGGATGATGAAGAGCAAATATGTTTTCCCGGCCATTATTGAGCGGAATAAAATAAGCAGTAAATATACGGTTGTTTTCCCGGATCTGCCGGGCTGCGCCTTCGAAGCAGAGGATTTTATCCAGGCATATTACTGGGCCGGACCCAGGCTGGAGTATCATTTATATAGGATGGACAAAGCGTATGAGCACATCCCCGAAGCTTCAGATACTTCAGGCTGGGAGATCGCAGCGGACGCTATCGTTGTTCAGGTAGCGGCCGGTCTGCCGGAGTACCGGAGAATGTTCGGCCCAAAATACGCCAGAAAAGCCATCGGGTTTCCCAACTGGCTTTTCCAATTGGGGAAAAAAGACGAGCCGATGTCCGCGCAGAACATCCGGGAGGTATTAAGGGAGAAGCTGGGGATTGACATGCTGCTTGAAAACGCTCATGATTTATCCGAAGTGTTCGGGAATGAAGACGGGTCGTTTTAATTTATAATCTATCTACGGGCTGTAAATATTTCAGCTAGAAAAAGGTTTGTCTAAATAAAGACTAACCTTTTTCTGGCTTATCGTTGCCACGTAATGAGAAATCAAACCTTTCGCAGCAAAAATTAATTTCATTTATCATTTTCTTCTATTTCGCAGTTATCCTCCAAGTAATTTCTTCTTCGCTTATCGGCCTTACATTATTTCCAAAGTCAAGTTTCTAATAAATATCATCGTTATTTTGTTCTATTACGATATCTTGACCTTCAAATTCAGGTAACTTTTTCTTTCTTATCCTATTTCCAACCAATAGTAATATAATCGAGAACAGATAAAAAGCTAGAGCTAATCCGAAATACCTAAAAATACTAGGGTTCATTGCCATGTATAAACCTAATGGCAATAAGATTAAGAATACTATGATTAAAGGCCATACTTTTTTTAAAACAGAAGATACTAGCCCTACAATCCCAGGTAGAATTTGGGTTATTATATATAGTTTCGAAGCATGTTGCCCTTTTGCAAAAAAGATAAGGATTACCCATAATGTAATAGATATTACCGAGCCACAAATTCCAAATAAAGCTCCAACTTTCTGATAATAATTACTTTGTATGCGATAAGAGGGAAACTTCATTGACTTACCTCCTCGTAAATTGAAAAGAAAAATTTAAAATGTTAATTAATTATACTCACAATATTGTCGTGAATAGTTGACATTGAATCAAATAGTTTTCTTATGAGACCATGGTTTTAACAACTCTGTTATGATCAATTTACTCAATGCTGAAAATCTTCCAAAAGAAATATTAATAAAACAATTGTTCATATTCAAAAACCTCCAATAAATCAATAAATGAAGGTTTTTGGTAAAATATTTAGATACATCAATGAAACCCAAAGTTAATATGTCGTGTAATTAAAGCTTAATAAAAAATAATCCTCTCCACTCCTTGTAGTTGAAGCCGTATAATAAGCACTCCCATTCCAGCCACCTTGACAAGTTATGCTATGGCTTACATATGTTGCATAATTAGGTAAAATGAAGTCCCAGTTATAAAAATCAGCAGTATTTGAGCTAGTTACTGAAGGCACCCCCTGACTTAAGCCCGTCCAATAAAGACCATTACAGTACCAATGTGTACCAAGAATTGATGGATTAGCCGCATAATAGCCTTCATATCTGCTTTGTAAATAACTGGTAGTCCCTTCATTATACCAATATAACTCATTATAAGTTTGGCATAGAACATATCCAGGAGGATCAAATGTTGTTGCAGCAACTCTTAAAGAATATGATCCTCGACTGGATAAACCAGACTTAGAAGACGGGCTGTTCCTTTCTATTGTGCTTGTAATTTTTTCTAATTCTTTACCTGTTGCTTTTCTGGCTTTATACGTTTTATTTTCTTTGTCAATAGTAACGGTATAAGATTCTAGCCCTGCATCTTTCTCTTTATGATCCTTTACAGTTAATGTTGCACTGTCTGTGTTCATAATTAATTCAACATTATCCAGTATTTTTTCTGTTTGTACATCTGGCGAAAGTTGAATAACTTTACTTGTTGACTCGATTGCATAAACCGGCATAGTAAAACAAATCAACATTAATAAGCTCAGAACAAGACATAACATCCTTTTTGCTTTAAACATTTATTCTCCTCCTTAAAAAAATACTTTTTGATATTAAATTCTTTAATATTACATATATCACCCCCCAATGAACATCTATATATTGCTATATTATCAAACATATGTAAATACCATTGCGCTCATTTATCTATTTTCAACAAAATGAGCAAAATATTGACACTGATGAATAAAATTGACAGTAATATTATAGAGTAAGAATACAGAAGCTAAAAATTATTCATCGTATGATATTTTTGGGATTTCCAGTACAGCAAAAATTACATAACAGTAAAGCTATGAGACAGAAGCCTCCTAATATTGATTAGAAAACTTATCTCATAGCTTTTAATATTTATTAACGAATTCTTATTTCTCGTTCGAGTGTATTGTAATAGGTACATGTGCAATTTACAAGTTTCTCCTTATTCCTTTAAAATCTATCGTTGCCGTCTGATATTGATGATTTGAAAATTAGGCAGCAAAAGTTGAGTAAAATAGCAAATGCGGGCTCAAAGAGCCCGCAAACACTGTATCATTATCGGTCGGAGATAACCGTCTATGAATGTAAGAACTGCCAAAACTGCCTTAAGAATTTAGCTCCAAATAAGCCTTTTGCAGGATCAGAGCATCCTCCTCAAGCTTCGGACTTTCACAAATCACGGTTCCCTGGATGCCAAAGCTCAGGCAGGCTTTAAGGATTTCCCGGAATTTCAGGTCAGCTTCTTGCAAAACGAGATGTCTCTTTTCGCCTTTCGGACCATATTCAATCCCGGAAATATGGAAATGCGCATTGCTTGTCCACTTCTCACCAAGCCCTTCGGCTGTCTGCTCAAGAATCGCGCAGAACTCGTCATAGCTGTTGAATTGACCATTGGCTCTGGCATGCAGATGGCTGAAGTCAATACAAGGCAATACACCCGGAACCTCCTGCGCTATTTTGATCGTTTCGCCGAGATCGCCAAACTGGGAGGGTTTGCCTGTCGTTTCAGGCCTCAGGATGACTTGATTACCTTCCTGATCAAGTTCCTGCCGGACATCGCTGAGTTCTTTGACTACTCTGGCTAAGACGGTATCCGAAGTATCCCCGGAATAAAATGCCGGATGAAAGACGATGCTTCCGGCCCCAAGTATCCTGGCAATCCTGGCAGTATGAATAATCCTTGTTTTGCTTGCCTCAACTTTTTCCGTTTCACTGGAATTCAGGTTGATATAGTAAGGCGCATGACAAGACAGGGATACGCATTCTTTTTTCGCAGTTCCCCCGGTCTTTAACGCTTTGTCTTCCTTCATTCTCACCCCGTGAACGAACTCGACTTCCATCGCATCCATTCCGAGTTCCCTGATTCTTAGGATTCCGGCCTCGGTGGATGCTTCCTTGGAAGACAAAGGCACTCCGGCCGTGCCAAACTTGATGCTCATGCCGATCTCCCCTTAGGACAGATATTTATTGAAGAAAATCTCTTCAACATTTTCGGTTCCCTTAATCTCTTTCAATTTGCCGATGACTTCCGAATCGGCTTCGGTTTGAATACCGACAATCATAATGTTTCTGCTCATGGAACTGATCTTGCCAACCTGCATACTGGTAATGTTGATGTTATGCTCACCTAATACAGTCCCGACTTTGCCGATCATTCCCGGATAATCCTCATGTGAGATAAGCAGGAACCACCCCGAAGGATCTATTTCAACCCTGAAATCGTCGATCTCCACAATCCGCTGTTCGCTTTTGCCGAAAAGCGTGCCTGCTACCTTATGCTCAGTCAAATCAGTTTTAACGGTAATGCTGATCAGATCAACAAAGCTTTGCGCCTCTTTGCTTTTGATCTCCTTGACGGTTATGCCGCGTTCTTTCGCAACTTCAGGCGCGTTGACAATATTGACCTCTTCCTGAAGAATTGGATTTAAGACCTCTTTTATGGCTGCCAGCGTCAGCATTTTGGTATCCGCAGTGCTGATATCTCCATTATAGCGGACTTCAATATTTTTTATTCTTCCTTCAGTCAGTTTGACAGCCAGAACACACATTTTTTGCATCAAGTGAAGGTAAGGCTTGATCATATTCATGACATCTCTTGATACAGGCGGAATATTCAGTGAAGTTGAGACCGGTTCGGATCTCAGCGCAGCAAGCACTCCGCGGGCTGCGCAAAGTGCAACCTCATTTTCAGCCTCCTGCGTCCGGGAGGCAATCCTGGGAGTGCAGACCACATTCTCCATCTTCACCAGCGGATGATCTGACTGAAGAGGTTCTTCAGCAAACGCATCCAAAGCTGCCCCGGACACAATCTCTTCCTGCAGTGCCCAGATCAAAGCTTCCTCATCAATGATTCCGCCTCTGGCACAGTTAATAATCTTGATGCCCTTTTTCATTTTAGAAAACGCATCTTTATTCAGCAGATTGCGCGTGTCAACTGTCGCCGGAATATGCAGCGTCAGGTAATCTGCTTTACTTAAGATCTCATCCATATCCACCAGCTCGATCCCCAGCTCTCTGCCTTTATCATCACTTAAAAACGGGTCATAGGCAATCACTTTCATATCGAACGCTTTGGCCCGCTTGGCCACGCCCATGCCGACCCGCCCCAGGCCGATGATGCCCAAGACCTTTTCTTTCAGCTCCATTCCCAGGAACTTCTGTCTTTGCCACTCTCCGCGCTTGACGGAGGAATAAGCCTGAGGAATCCTTCTGGCCAGAGCCAGGATCATCCCGATGGTATATTCAATGGAAGAAGCACTGTTGCCCTGAGGGGCATTCAGGACAACAATCCCCTGCTTTGTGGCTGCCTGAATATCGATATGCTCAACTTCCAGACCGGCCCTTCCGATTACTTTCAAATTCCTGCCAGCTTCAATGACTTCACTGCTGACAATCGTATCGCCTCTGATGACCAGAGCATGATATTTCGGAATCATTTTGATCAGTTCTTCCTGAGATAATGTACAATAGGTATCCACGTCATGTTCTTCACGCAGCAGTTGAATTCCAGCCTCTGCCACTTTGTTATTCACCAGAATCTTCATCTGACTCTACCCCCAGTATCTGAAATAACTAAACCTCCCATCCCCATGGAGACGAGAGGTAATACCTTCCCTTGCAGCGATTTGCCTAAATTCTAGATTATTTTGATTATAGAGTTTATTGATTATTCTGTCAAGAATCCGTCTTTTATATCAACATACTTGCCAGATGATTGTCCTCAGTATCACGCAATCACTCTTCTGCTGCCCCGGTAATGCTCCGCCCAGTAACGCTCATCCATCGAAGAAATCTGTACGCAATGCTTGGCCGCAGAAATAAACTTGTTATCCCCGAGATAGATTCCTACATGACTTGCTCCCGCTCCGTTGGTATGAAAAAAGATCAGATCACCAGGTTGTAATCTTGCTTTAGGTATGCCAACCCCCTCTCTGAATTGTTCGTACGATGTCCTTGGAAGTTGAATTCCATTCTCAAGGAATACTCTTTGAACCAGCGCTGAACAGTCGACACCGGATCTAGACCGGCCGCCCCATTTATAGGCAGTCCCTTCCCAGGTTAGTACCGAAGCTACGATACCGGCCTGAATCTCTGCTTTTTCTTTGCTTGCTTCTATCAGGGAAAGCGTACTGACATTTACACAAGAAAAGCTGCTATTGCCAGCTTTTTCCTCCATAATTCTAATATTGTCGGTCCGCATTGGGCCTTCGTCAACCGTTTTAGCAGGAGCTGCCGTAATCTTCGTACGCAAGGAGGCAATCTCCTGCAGGGCATAAGGATTTGAGGGGACTACGGCAGTTCCGGCCAGTAGAAGTGCTGTTAGGCCAATCACCTGTTTTGGAACGAGGGTGGGCTGATTGGATTCTGTCAAAGGGAGCGCAACTTGCATGATTCGAAACTCCTTTCTAAATAAAATCCAGACAGTCTATATCATTTTTTTATGCAGAAAGAAGATGAATTATGCTTTTTATCCGGCCAGACAAAGAAAAAGGTTGTCTGCATTCATATCATTTTTGAATATTTGTTGTATTTTTTTCCCTTTGTTTTATTTCTTCTGTAACTCTTCTGTAACTCTTCCTCATAAAAAGATTTGTCTTTTTTTTGCCTGAATAGCAAAACATTTCATCGTATTTGCGCTGTAGAATTGAACAAACTAAAATAAGAAAAAATAAAGAGGTGATTTAGTTTGGGGAATTCTGACTTGAATCAACTAAAATATGAAGTTTCCAAAGAGTTAGGTATCATGAACAGCGGACCGCAGGAATATGCACAGTATCTGGACAACGCCAAATATGAAGTAGCCAATGAGTTGGGCATCCAGTTAAACAAGGGATATAATGGAGACATCACATCAAGGGATGCTGGCCGGATTGGCGGCCAAATTGGCGGTAGAATCGGCGGAAATATGGTTAAAAAGATGATTGAATTTGCTGAAAGTAACATGGTGAACAACGGTGGAAAACTCTAGTACTGATTAAGAGGATGGTTTCGTTTCCATCCTCTTTTTTAAATGATCACATTTCCTCAATTTCCTCATATTCTTTAACCAAATCACGGATCATCTTCCCTGCAGGTAGGATTTCAGTTATTTTTTCAATATATTGTCCTGAAAAAATCAGTCCCTGATCCAAATTACCCTGTTGGGCATTGATCAAGGCTTCCTTTATGCAAAAAGTTGCTGTGCATTTTTTTAAACAGCCCTCACATGTTTGTGGGGATTTTACTTTCCCCAAAAGGATTTCATCTGTAAATTTGTTTCGGATTGCTCTCCCGGGCAGCCCGACAGGGCTCTGAATGATGACAATATCCTCTGCCGTTGCTCTCAGATAAGCTTCTTTGAGGGACGGTGCTCCATTCGCCTCTTCACTGGCAGCAAAGCGGATCCCCATTTGCACGCCGTTAGCACCAAGGCTAAATGCCTCCTGTAAATCTCCGGTATCCACAATACCTCCTGCTGCAATGACCGGGATAGAAATAGCCGCCTTGATCTCAGGAACAAGAACTCTCATAGACTGATCTGTTCCGAGATGTCCTCCGGCTTCTTTCCCTTCTACTACGACCGCTGCCGCTCCCAGGCTTTCAGAAATCCTGGCAAGCTTGGCCGTCGATACAATCGGGACTAAAGGGGTTTTTGCCTCAGCGCACCAACGAAAAATGTCCCTGGAAAAACCGGCTCCCTGGATAATCAGGTCAATGCCTTCTTCCAGCGCAGTACAGACAAGCTCCTTGAAACGCGTTGCTGCAAACATAATATTTATTCCGATGATTCCTTTGGATTTCTCCCTGGCCTTTCTGATTTCGCCTTTTAATTCAGTTTCATCCAAAGCCGTCGCAGCAATAATTCCTATTCCACCGGCGTTGGCCACAGCCGCAGCCAGCCGAGAAGTGGAAATTCTAATAGCCATTCCGCCCTGGATGATCGGATACTTCGGGATCAGACCTCCTACTTTTAACACAGGTAACTTCAAAATACAGCCCTCCAATAATTTCTTCAGCAAATTTCTGCGTAATTTTTTGCAAACATTAATTCTTTCTAACGGTTCCCTTTATTCATTAATTTTTCAAGATTATTTTGATATTCAAAGTAATTTTCTCTTTGATTCTACCTCTTTTTGAGCCACTATTCAAGTTTGCTTTTTTCTGTCTATTCCACAACACCAGGCTTTTTCATATTTTACCGCGTAATGTTCATACTACATATATCTGAAAAATGGAGGGCTAAAACAGGATGCATACAATGTGGAAAGGTTCCATAAGCTTTGGTTTGGTTAATATTCCCATAAAAATGTTTGCTGCTACGGAAGAAAAGGATATCCATTTCAGATACATCCATAAGGAGTGCAGTACTCCTCTTAAGTATCAAAAGCATTGTCCGACATGTAACAAAGAAGTAAAAGAAGAAGAAATCGTCCGCGGGTACGAATATGAAACCGGTCATTTTATTGTTATCAATGAGACAGATCTTATCGCCTTAAAATCTGAAGTGGAAGAAAAGTCGATTGAAATCCTTGATTTTATTAATCTTGTGGAAATTGATCCGATTTATTACGACAAATCTTATTACCTGGCTCCGCAGGATACCGGCGGCAAAGCCTATCATCTCCTGCGGCAGTCCATGAATGATACCGGCAAAATTGCCCTGGCTAAAATGACCATCCGCAATAAACAGACGCTGGCTGCTTTAAGGGTTTACAACAAGGTCCTGGTCCTGGAAACCATTTTCTATCCGGATGAAATAAGACCCGTCAGCGAGGTACCGGGGATCAGCGAGCAGCAGGGTGTCAACGAAAAAGAGCTTAATATCGCGACCCAGCTGATTGCCAACTTAACTGCACCATTCGAGCCGGAAAAATATAAGGATAATTACCGGGAAGCACTGAAAGAGCTGATCAATAAAAAGATTGAAGGCAGGGAAATAGAAATTGCACCTGAAGCGCCCCACCGTAATGTCATTGACTTGATGGAAGCCCTTCAGGCCAGTTTAAAAGAGACCAAAAAGCCCTCCAGAAGCAAAACAGAGACGACAGCAAGCTAGTACATGTCGTCTGGACGCCACATTCCGCTCTCGGCAGATAGCGCCTCCATGGCCAGTCGCTCTTTGCCATCCATGGCATCGCGACATTAGGCCATCCGCGGCCGTCTAACAGCCGTGCTCCACATCCGCTCCGCTTACGCTGGAACTACGGCAACAGACCCTGCTATAAAGATTTAAATGTCTGGTACATTGTATTTTTGATAACTCCCCAAATTAGGTCTGGACGCCACAATTCCAGCGTTAAGCGAAGCCGGATGCGGAGCGCGGCTGTTTATGCCATGGAGGGCATAATCAGCCGCAAGCGGACTTGTGGCGTCCAGACCAAACCCAGAATGGAGATTCATATGAAACTACTGGAAGTAATGGAACCTATCCTGGCATCAGAAATCAAGACCGGTGATGAGTGGATCCACCAGATTAAATGGGACGGTATCAGAGGGATATCCTATATTGAAGACGGCAGCCTCCAGATCTATACCAAAAGTGGCAGAGAGCGAACTTCTTTCTATCCTGAAATCCAGATAGCTCCAAAACTGCTGAACGGCCATCAGGCCGTACTGGATGGTGAACTGGTTGTTTTCAATACCGAGAACAGACCATCCTTTCATCTGATCATGAATCGGGAACGCCTCAGAAACCTATCTAATCTGCCAGTCTATCAGCAAAAATACCCGGTCTGCTACATCTTGTTTGATCTTTTGTTCCTTAATGGCACAGACTTGCGCAGCCGGCCTCTAGAAGAGAGACAAGATCTTCTTCGGGCCAAGGTGTCATCTTCTTCCGACATCGCGGTTGCCGATGATTTTACGGACGGCTCAGCTCTGTTTAAGCTAATGAAAGAAAAAAATTATGAGGGAATCGTTAGCAAGAGAAAGAACAGCCGTTACCAAGCCGGCAAAAAACATAATGACTGGTTCAAAACCAAAATCAGCAAAAAAATCCTGGCCATTGTCGGCGGATTATCCTGGAAAGAGCAATTTCCAAACTCACTGCTGCTTGGTATCTTCCAGGGAGACCAGTACCTCTACATCGGGAATGCGAGTCTTGGACTGTCTCAGAAGGACTTCCAGCTTTTCAAAGCTTACGCTTCGGATTATACCCAGAAAAGCAGCCCGTTTGACAACCTCAAGAAAATGAAGGATACGACCTGGCTCAAACCGGACTTGACCTGCTGGGTAAGTTTCCTGGAATGGACAGACAGCAGGAGTCTCCGCCACCCTAAGATTCTTGGTTTCAGCAAAGATCCTGCCTCTGAAGCGCAAGGAAAGGAAACTATCATGGAATGAACCTGGAATTCGACGGCAAGACGCTCAATATAACCAACCCTGAAAAATTATTATGGCCCGCCCTCGGTATCCGCAAGCTTGATTATTTAAAAATCCTGCTGGAATTAGCCCCGTACCTTCTGCCTCACGTCAAAGACCATCTACTGACGACGATCCGTTATCCTGATGGTTTCCAGGGCAAGTCCTTCTTTCAGAAAAACATCCCTGATTATGCCCCTGGGTGGATTCCGACGATCGAATGGCGGGATAATCAGTATATCCTTTTAGAATCAGAAGCAATCCTCATTTGGCTCGGAAACCAGGCCTGTCTGGAATTCCACATTCCATTTAACCCCTATGACAGGGATCAGTATCCTTCTGCACTGGTTTTCGACCTGGACCCTTCCGAAGACCAGACCTTTGAGGATGTCACGGAAGCGGCTCTGCTGATTTTTGAAGAGCTTCAAGCGCTTCAGATTACAAGCTATATCAAAACTTCCGGGGCAAGCGGACTTCAGATCCATATTCCGACAGGCGGGAAGTATGATTACGGTACCGCCAGAAAAATCAATGAATTTTTCGCGGTTTATTTCAGCCAGAAATACCCCCGGCAAATTACCCTGGAGCGCAGTGTCGCCAAAAGAGGCCATAAGCTCTATTTTGACTATCTGCAGATGTGGCAGGGCAAAACCATCATCAGTCCATATTCACCAAGAGCAACAGCCTCCGCCTCCGTTGCCGCTCCGCTGGAATGGGAAGAGCTGCGGCGCGGGGTCAAACCCCAGGATTTTAATCTGCTGAATATCAGCAGCAGGCTGAAGGATAAAGGGGATCTTTTCGCTCCGCTGCTTAATAAAAAAAATGGACAGGACAGAAAGAATAGCCAGGATCTCGACTTTATCCTTGAACGGATTGTGGCCTACAGACAACCCTAGCAAATGATTTTAATCTAATTCAATGAATTTTAATTATAATTTGATAAATCATTTGAAAATAGCGTTTTAGTCGTTAGAGGATGTATGGAACGTGATCTCCGAGTATTTGTCCTTCAATCTGTCCAGGTAGTATTCATCTTCAAGAAGAACGACCAGCTGGTCATCCTGATCTTTGACGCACAGATTACGGAGTCCGCGCAAATTGGCCGGATCAACAGGTTTGTCGCTTCTGACCCAGCGGGCCATATGATGCAGAAGATGATGAAGCTGGATTCTTGTGCCATATTCATTTTCGAGGCGGTATTCCAGGACTTCAAACTGAAGCTTGCCCACAACTCCGACAATCAGTTCCTCCGGCCCATCCATAAAGGTCCGGAAGACCTGCACTGTCCCTTCTTCCGTCAGCTGCTTGATTCCCTTCTGGAACTGTTTGTATTTGGAAAAGTCCAGATTGATGATCTTAGCAAAATACTCCGGTGCAAACTGCGGCAGCTTTTCGAATTCAAAGGTTCCTTCCTCACTCAGGGTGTCGCCGATCCGAAAAATGCCCGGATCAAATAAACCCACCACATCTCCGGGATAAGCCTCTTCCAGGATATCGCGTTCCTGTGCCAAGAACTGCTGTGGCTGCGGAAGCTTGATCTTCTTACCGCTTCGGACATGATTGGCTGCCATTCCACGTTCGAACCTGCCCGAACAGACCCGCATAAACGCAATCCGGTCCCTGTGGGCCGGGTTCATATTGGCCTGAATCTTAAAAATGAAACCTGAAAATTGGGGATCAGTTGGCTGAATGTAACCAACCGAACTTTTTTGCGGTCTTGGCTCAGGCGCCATTTCCAGGAACTGCTCCAGAAAAGTTTGGACACCAATACTGCTCAGCGCACTGCCAAAGAAGACCGGAGACAGCATCCCCTGCTGAATCATTTCCTCATCAAACGGATCCCCTGCAATATCCAATAGTTCCAGATCTTCGCAGAGCTTATTATATAAGGCGGGTTCAAGACAGTCTTTGAGAGCGGGATCTTCAAGTCCGCGTTCGCCCGTATCAATCCGTCTCCGTTCGCCGTCCCGGTAAAGCTCCAGACATTGATGCCGCCGGTCGTAGATTGCACTGAAATCTTTTCCCATTCCGACCGGCCAATTCAAAGGAACCGTATTAATGCCTAAAACATCCTCAATCTCCTGAAGGACATCCAGCGGGTCTTTGCCAAAACGGTCCAGCTTGTTAATAAACGTAAAAATCGGTATGCCTCTCATCCGGCAGACTTTAAACAGCTTGATGGTCTGGGCTTCGACACCTTTGACCAGATCGATTAGCATGACGGCGCTGTCGGCTGCCATCAGCGTGCGATAGGTATCTTCACTAAAATCTTCGTGCCCGGGTGTATCTAAAATATTGATATGAATTCCGTTGTATGAAAACTGCATGGCGCTCGAAGTTACGGAAATGCCACGTTCTTTTTCAATTTGCATCCAGTCGGAAGTTGCATACTTGGCTGTTTTTCTTCCTTTCACTGTACCAGCCAGCCGGATAGCTCCGCCAAAAAACAGCAGCTTTTCTGTTAAGGTCGTTTTTCCCGCATCCGGGTGAGAAATAATTGCAAATGTCCTTCTGGGTTTAATCTGATTCTGGTTCGCCGTCTTTTCCATCAAATTCCCTTTCCTTTTTTACGTGCGTGTTTTTGCCTATATTACTATATCATATTCCTTAACTTTTTTCTTCTTTAACACCCGCATTGCATTCAGGATCGCAATCACAGCCACACCTACATCGGCAAATACAGCTTCCCACATTGTCGCAACGCCCATCGCTCCAAGGATGAGGACGCCTATCTTTATTCCGAGCGCAAAACCAATATTCTGCCAGACAATTCCTTTCGTTTTCCGGGCAATCCGGATTGCCTCGAGCAGTTTGGCAGGTTCGTCCGTCATCAGGACAATATCCGCGGCCTCAATCGCTGCATCCGACCCAAGTCCGCCCATGGCAACCCCGATATCAGCCCTGGCCAGGACCGGTGCATCATTGACCCCATCTCCGACAAAAACGAGTTTACTGCCGTTTTCCTTTTGTTCCTCCAGCGTTTCCAGAACAGCAACCTTTTGATCGGGAAGCAATTCAGCGTAAACTTGGTCAAACCCCAACTGCTGTCCGATCTGTTCACTGATCGCCTTCGTGTCTCCGGTCAGCATAACCAATTTCTTAACTCCTGCCTGTCTCAATCCCCGCAACGCCTCATGAACATCTTTTTTGACTCTGTCCGTAATCAGGATATAGCCGGCATATTGACGCTCAATCGCGATATAGGCAGTCGTTCCAGCCTCGGGTATTTGCGTCAGGGAGATTCCTTCCTCAGTCAGGAGCCTAGCGCTGCCGGCAATGACTTCTTTTCCCTGATATACTGTTTTTACGCCATAGCCCGGTATTTCTTGATACTGGTGGATATCTTTCTGATCAATGCCCTTCGTATTCAGTTTTTTCGTATCGTCTTCGGTGTATCGTTTCAAAATCGAAGCCGCAATGGGATGACCTGAAAAATATTCAGCCGCAGCAGCATATTCCAGCAAAGTATCTTCATCAAACCCCTGAGCAGCTTGTATTCCGGTAACTTCAAACACACCTTCGGTTAGCGTGCCGGTCTTATCAAAAACAACCGTACGCACTTGATTCAGGCCTTCCAGGTAGTTGCTTCCCTTGATCAGGATGCCGTTTCGGGAAGCGCCTCCGATACCCCCAAAAAAGCTTAACGGGATGGAGATCACCAGTGCGCAGGGACATGACACCACGAGGAAGACCAAAGCCCGGTTCAGCCATTCGCTGAACGTGGCCCCTTCAATAAACAGCGGGGGTAAAAAAGCTAAAAGTGCAGCTCCGAGCACAATAATTGGTGTATAGACACGCGCAAATGTTGTCATGAAATTTTCTGTCTTAGCTTTTTTCGAGGCGGCCTTTTCCACCAAATCCAGAACCCGTGCAACCGTGCTCTGCTCATAAACCTTCGTAACTTTCACGGTCAAAACCCCGGTCTTATTGATAAAACCAGCCAGAATACTGCTGCCGGCTTCGACCTCCCTCGGGATAAATTCTCCGGTGAGCGCCGAGGTATCCAAAACAGACCTGCCCGCAAGCACTGTGCCATCGAGGGGAACTTTCTCTCCCGGCTTGATCAGAATCATCTGGCCTTCCCTGACTTCCTCCGGTGGTACTTTGCTTATGGAATCGTCCTTCATTAAATTCGCATAGTCCGGACGAATATCCATCAGTTCACTGATCGAGCGGCGGGAACGGTTTACAGCACTGTCCTGGAAAAATTCACCGACCCGGTAGAACAACATCACAGCTACAGCCTCGGGATATTCCTGAATAGCCAGCGCCCCGACTGTAGCAATAAACATCAGAAAGTTTTCATCAAGAAACTTGCCGCGGCTAATATTTTGGAGTGCCGCCCAGACAATCTTGCCGCCAATCAACAAATAGCTGACCAGAAACAGTACGATTTCAATGGCAGGTTTCAATTTTAGCAGAAACGCAGCCGTAAAAATGACTGCTCCAATGACAAAGCAAACCAGCTCGGCATTCACTTTCTGTTCTTTCTGTTCTTTCTGTTGTTTCTGTTCTTTCTGTTCTCTTCGTTTTTCTTGTTCCGTGGTTTTCTCTTCTTTACTGGCTGCACCAATATCTTTGGACCGGATCCCAGTAATTCTTATCCCGGCTTCAATCCGGGAAGCAATTTTTTCAATTTTGAGGGCGATATCTGTGATCTTTTCAGAATCGTTTACCTCGAGATAGAGTTTACTGCCGGCAAAATCAATATTTGCAGTTTTTATACCATCCAGCTTTTTTACTTCTTGTTCGATTTTAGCCGAGCAGTTTGCACAGCCAAGACCGGCAAGCAGGATGACAGCTTCCTGACTTCTTGTATCCATATCTTTTTTCTCCTCGCTAATTCTTATCCTTCTTTGACATGGAGCATTCCCTGGCCGAAAATGCCTTTGATATGCTCGTCATCCAGCGCATAGAATACGATCTTTCCTTCTTTTCTGTTCTTTACCAGCCTGCATTGCTTAAGAATCCGCAGCTGATGTGAAATTGCCGACTGGGTCATATTTAGCAGAAAGGCTAGGTCGCAGACACACATTTCCGCTTCGGAAAGCGCCCAGAGTATTTTTATCCTTGTCGTATCACCAAATACTTTAAACAACTCGGCAAGATCGTACAGATTTTCTTCCTGCGGCATCGCTCCTTTGACCTTACTGACAATTTCTTCATGAATAACCAGACAGTCACACCGCAAATTCTCCGCTTTTCCCTCCATCAAAACAAACCGCTCCTTTGTATTTGCTCTATCAATTGAATACTCGATTGAATACTTGAATAAGTATTCATATATTATATTATTACGTATTTCTTTTATGGTCAATTCATTTTTCTATTTTTCTAATTTATTTTCCTTGTACGATTTCCTTGTACGATTCTCTGCATGATTTTTTTTAGCTTTTTCTGCCTTGGGTTCAAACGCCACGCTCTTTGAACCGGAATCTACGCATAGCCTGTAAATATTGATTTAAGTTTTTTAAGGCTATTTGTTAGGGTAAAATAAAGATGGACGGATATGAATGAGACCATCATTAATGCCGCCAGATAATGCAGCCAGCGTACAGGGTTTAATCCTCCTGCCGCTTTGACCGCTCTCTGCAGGGGCTTGAAGTAGAGGGTCATCCCGGTAATCATCTGGACCGGGATTAATCCTGCGAGCGAGGTAATCAATATTTTCTGACCTGGATTGTATTTGGGATACTTCGTCTTTTTTTCGGATAGGAAGAATTCGTATTTTAAGAATTCGGGTATTGCCTTTAAGGTCTTGCGGTTCGGAATGATTTCTTTATAGTTTTTGTCTTTAATCCCGTAGCAAATCCGTGCCAGGTACGAATTTAACAGTAAAAACTGGGCGACGGCATGTGTTTTCCGGGCTGAATCCATCCGTTTGAACCCGAAAGCGCGCGATGGGCTGTGAATGTAAAGCCCGCTAAAAATTAAAGCCAGTACGGCCGGCGCATAGACCCAGTGAAGCAATCTGACTGTTCCTGAATGACGTTGCTTTTTCCAATTCATATCATGATCTCCCTAACGGGTGTTCCCGTGGTTATTAAATGTGTCGAACAAGAGGAACAAATGTCAAATGCCCTGATCACCCGGCCGATTTCAATGGGCTGTTTTTCATCCGCAATCGGAATTCCGATCAGCGCTTCCTCAACCGGTCCTCTGCAATTCTGATTATCCCGAGGCGAAAAATTCCAGGCACTTGGTGTAATTATTTGGTATTGGGCAATCCTGCCGTTTTCAATTCGCAGCCAGTGTCCGAGCGGACCGCGCATTGCTCCGGTAATGCCAATGCCCTCGGCATTTTTCGGTACTTCAAAGGGTAAGAATATGCGTCCTTCCGGCTCAAGCTCATCGAGCCAGGATTCCATCAAAGCCCCTACTTTTTGGGCCTCGAGCGTCCTGGCGATCATCCGGTCCATCGTCGATATACCCTTTCGGTAATCTCCTTTGATCCAGAGCCTGGCCAGCGGGCCTCCTTCCAGCGGCACACCGAAATAGCGGGGCGCCTTTATCCAGGAATAAGCGTTTTCTTTTTCCCGTTCGGAAACAGTCCGTCCGTCAGAGGGGTTCCGCGGTCCGGGCTCTGCTGCATACCAGGACCTTGCCGTATGTTCTTTAATCAGCGACAGATCAAGCTTCTGGATTTGGCCGTTCACCACTGCTCCACCTGGAAAATATCTCTCCCGGTCTTGCTCCGTGCATGGAAACAGTCCGTATTCAAGCATATTCGGGGCTCTTTGGCCGAGTTCAAAGTAATCACTGTAAGCGTCTGCAAGGATGTATACATCGGCTACCATCTGATTCTGGATGAACCGATTTACTTTTTGGAGCTTCGACCGGAAATTCATGACCACATCGGCAGAAGGCGGAACTGTAGCCCCTCCAGCCAATATCCCATGAGGGAACGGGGCTTTTCCGCCTAGCAGCGCCACCATTTCGTGAGCCAGGCGGCTTATTTCCAGTGCTAAATACATATTCTGCACCATCGTATCGTTTTTCTTTTTTTCTAGCCGCTTATCTTTTGTATAACCTGGAACAAAGGGGGCTCTCTCTGGCAGGATCAAATAATCCACCAGGGAAAACAAATACAGATGACGGATATGATTCTGGAGAATATCTGCCCCGGTAATCAGGTTTCGCAAAATGTTGGCATTACGGGGCGGCTTGATCCCGGCAGCGTCTTCCAAGGCGTAGGAGGCAGCTGCTCCATGCAGCGATGAGCAGATCCCGCAGATTCTTTCCGTAAGGTATGCGGCGTCCCGCGGGTCTTTTCCCTGCAGTATCAGTTCAAACCCCCTGAAAAAGATCCCGCTGCAGCGGGCATCTACCACTTTTTTGTTTTCAACTGTGACCTCTACGGCGCAGGAGTTGTTAGCCCTTGTAAGTGGCCCTATGACAATCTTTTTCATGAAGTCATTCCTTTTGCTTTATTCGCGTCTTCATACAATCTTTTACCTGCCGTTTTCTTACTTATGACCTTTTTTAAGCCGGGGCCTGATTTTTAGCTTACTCCCGCCTGGAAGATCCTTTTTCAGTGTTTCCGCAAGTCTGCCTGTCAGGATGCTTCCCATCAGATGAGCGCCAATACCAAGCGCGGTCACAACCCCTGTCCATAGGCCCACCCTATTTGCCGTTACTTTGATCCCAGGAAGCTTTACATCCGGTAAGTGTTCAAAGAATGGAACGTTCCCATCGGAAAACTCCGGGCTGGCACAGCCGATACAAGGGGTATTGGCTTTTACCGGCCAGCTTAGATGCTCTCCGTTCCACTGGCGGACAGGGCAATCTGCATAGGTGACCGGCCCTTTGCAGCCGATCTTATACATACACCAGGGTTCTCCCGGCTTAGCGGCAAAGATGCTGTTGTCAAAATAATCCCGCCGCTGGCAAAGGTTATGGATGGTTTCTCCATAGAAAAGTTTGGGCCGGCTATAATCATCAAGTGCTGGCTCGCCGTACTGAATTAAATGGTTTAAAGTGCCCATCATCCATTCGGGGTTGATTGGGCATCCAGGCACATTGATAACTTTTCTGTCCAGAACAGCCTGTAACGATACGCATTTAGAAGGGTTCGGAGCCGCAGCATAGATTCCTCCGAACGCTGCACAGGTACCGGCAGCAACCACATAACGGGCTTCAGCACCCAGTTCCCGCACTGCCTGCAAAGCCGTCCAAGCCTTGCCGTTCCGATAACCGATCACAGAATACAGGCCATTGGACCTCGTCGGGATGCTCCCTTCAACTACCAGGATATATGCTGCTTTATGATTTTTCTGGAGATCATCAAGAACGTTGATGGCATCACTGCCTTCGGACGCGCCCAAAAGATAATCAAAACGAAGCTCTGCAATGCTGCTGATCAACTCCTGGTAGCCCGGATCCTTGGCATTAAGAAGGGAAAGCATGTCGCCGGCACAGGTATTCGTCCCGAGCCAGATAATGAGAGGTTTTGCTGGAACATCTTTATTCACCATCCCCTTACATCCCTTCTGCGGTCTTTCGTACGCTGTTATTTTATACTTCGCGATTTTTTTAGTTCAAAGAATATTATTACCGTATGCTATTGCACTATACGAGATTTACAGGTCTATCCTGTTTTGTTCAGGCATAGATAATTATGATTAGCCTTTCTCAAGGTTCCCCGGAAGGATGAACAAGCCATGAACTTTAAACAATTTATCTTAAGTCTGATTGTAATTGTCTTGTTAGCTACAGGCTGCAAAATCATCTGGGACAGACATCTAATAACCGTAAATGCAGTCGCAGTGTCCCCGGTTTCCGATTGGGAATATGAGGCCGTAATGAAAAGGGATATCCTCTGTCTGATGCTGGCCTATCCCGAAACCATTACCGGTGTGGATAAAGCATCTGAAAATGAGGTCTATGTCCTTTTAAAATCCGGGAAAAAAATCTTATATGATGACCGAAAAGAAAAAAACTCCTGGCAGAAATCTGGGAGCCCCGACCTCCAGGATATGATGGATCAGCTCTACCCCTTATCCAAGATTACGGAGATTTTGCCGAATTACTACAACCCTGGCTGCGCAAGAGTTTATCCGCTTCTGAAAGAAGCCTATGGAACGAGCAAGAAAGCAATCCTGTCCAATCTGATCAAAGTCAGCATTGGCTACAAGTATGTAGAGTTTAACGGTAACAATAAAGCTGCAGAATCCTTAAAAGCGGTCATGAAAGAACTGCTTCCGTTGTCCCGCCAAAGCCATAAGGTGTACGCTGCTTCTTTTCCGAGCAGCGGGGCTTTCAATTACCGGCTGATCGGCGGTACAAATAGGCTGAGTTCCCATGCCTACGGTATCGCAATCGATCTTAACAGTAATAAATACGATTATTGGCGCTGGTCCACCCGTGAAGAAGGTCAGAAAAGGCTTAATGCCTATCCCCAGGAGGTCTCTGCTATCTTTGAGAAATATGGTTTTATCTGGGGCGGCAAATGGGGAAATTTCGATATTATGCATTACGAATACCGTCCGGAAATCATTCTGAAAGCGCGTTATTTTTCCGAAAGACCCGTCTCGGGGATTCCATGGTATGACGGTTTACAAAGCAGCCAGAAAGCCTGGGAATATATCTGGCTGATTGAAGAAAGCCTGTAGCTTTATATGCTTAGCGTTCAGTCAACTTGAATCGCTAACAACACTGAATCGGGAACATCCTGGCGGTATTTTTTCTTTCATGATACAATTATTCACAACAATACATTACTATTTTATGTCATTTTTGGTAATATTAATCATGATATACAAGTTGATCTGTTACGTTGAATATGTACGGGAGTTTTTACTCTTAGGAGGTCCTGAACCATTGAATAAAAGACAGTTGGGGCAGCGGGGCGAAGATATGGCTTTGGAACATATTAAGGAAGCCGGCTTGAACATTATCCAGCGCAATTATCGTTGTCCCAAGGGAGAAATCGACATTATCGCCAGGGATGGGAAAACAATTGTATTTATCGAAGTCAGACTGAGGAGTTCCAATTGCCGGGGATCCGCAGAAGAAAGCATCGGCCTCTGGAAAATCCAAAGGCTTAAAAGTATTGCCTCGTATTATCTTCTGGAACAACACTATCGTCAATGGCCGCAAATCAGGTTTGATGTTTTCGCCATTAACATGGCTGAAGGCGTTCCCGAGTTTAATTGGATCCAAGGGGCACTATAAATGGCTCATTTTCTTTCCGTTTCTATTGACGTTTCTGTCTGATGTTTCTGTCTGTTTTCTGGTTTCTGTCTGATTCCACAAAGCTCGTTAAAATTTTACTATATTCATCCATTAATGTAATTTTATAGAAGGATATTTGCTGTCAGAAGCGAATTCTGTTTTCGAGGTGAAAAAAATGTTTGCTTCTGTCAGCGGAATGTCTGTCGACAATCTCTCGGCCCAGCCGGTCAGTGTCGAAGTGGATATTGCCAATGGTCTTCCCTGTCTGGAAATTGTAGGCCTTGCGGCCACTGCTGTGAAAGAGGCCAGAGACAGAGTCCGGTCAGCGTTGAAAAACTCAGGTTTCGATTTCCCTTTGAAAAGAATTACAGTTAATCTTGCTCCTGCAGACCTGCGCAAAGAAGGCTCCGGTCTGGATTTGCCGATCGCATTGGGTATATTGGCTGCCATGGAAGAACTGAATAACTCCGTACTGAACCGCTATGTTTTTGCCGGCGAACTTTCCTTGGAAGGTCTTTTGCGTCCGATACCGGGTGTTCTGACCATGGCGCTGGCTTTAAAAAGCGAGCCAGAAAAACAAGTCCTGATTATACCGCCTGCGAATCTGGCCGAAGCGAGGCTTGTAACCGAAATAAAGAGTGCAAGCGTGATCAGCCTTGCTGAGCTAGTGGGGATTTTGAACGGAGAAGACAGTTTTTCCGTAATTCCTTCTCCGCCCTCTGCCGAAATCCTTGAAAAGGTATCTGTGGACTGGTCGGATATCCATGGCCAGATACAGGCCAAACGTGGACTCGAAATTGCCGCCTGCGGCGGGCATAACCTAATTATGGTTGGTCCGCCCGGCTCCGGGAAAACGCTGCTGGCCAGAGCATTTGCCGGGATCCTGCCTCCGCTCACGGTTGAGGAGAGTCTTGATGTGACTCAGCTTCACAGCCTGACTGGTATTATCCGGGGAAATGGACAGCTGATTACGCAAAGGCCTTTCCGCAGCCCTCACCATACGGCTACAGTTGCCGGAATCATCGGCGGGGGACAGAAAATTAAGCCCGGGGAACTCGCCCTGGCCAATCATGGTGTTCTCTTTCTGGATGAACTGCCTGAGTTTTCCCGGGAAGTCCTCGAAGCACTCCGTCAGCCGCTCGAGGATCGGAAACTGACGTTAATCCGTCTGAGAGGCAGAATCGAGTTTCCGACACGCATTTGTGTCATCGCTTCGATGAATCCGTGTCCGTGCGGTTATTTTGGGGAGAATGGCCGGGAATGTTCCTGCACACCCCTGCAGGTTAGCCACTACCGTGGGAGGGTTTCCGGACCCTTACTGGACCGCTTTGATCTTCAGCTTGAAGTGCCCCGTTTGAGCTATGGGGAGTTAAAGCATGGGGACAACCGGGAAACCTCTGAGATTGTCCGCAACCGGGTGATCAGAACCAGAGAAATTCAGTACAAAAGATTGAATGAGAGCAGGACAAACTCAGAAATGACCGGACGCGAAACAAAAGTGCTGTGCCAATTGGACAGCGCCGGTGAATCCCTCCTGCAAAAAGTTTTTGATAAGAACCTCTTCAGTGCCCGGGCCCACGACCGTATCCTGCGGGTAGCCAGAACGATTGCTGATATGGTGGGATCAGAAAATATCCGGGCGGAACATCTGGCCGAATCACTACAGTACAGGGCTTTGGACAGGGCAAATTTGCATGAGATAAATTAAATTAATTCAGAAAAATAAAGTCTAAGAAAAAACAAAAAATAAAGGCCGCTTATAAAGCCTTTACAATTATTCATGATTTTGATTTTCAGACTCTTGACAATCTAGAATTACGATCATTTACAATTAAATAGTTTTTTGTACAGACACAAACAACCTTTTTCATTCCATAATATGGATATATAATTTGACTGAATGGAGTGATTAGTTTGCATCATCAGGTTCACAAGGGAGACAATTTATCAAAAATCGCGCGTTTACACGGCGTGACCATCGTAATTTTATTAAGATTGAACCCTCATTTAAAAAAACGCAGACACCGAATTTATGTTGGAGAAAAAATCCGCGTTAGTTGAAGATAAATATAGAGCTCATGGAAAAATACGTCTCAGAATAGTAAGGGATAGCCGCTTTCGTGCAGCTATTCCTTACTTTTTCCGGATATATGCTAATTATTATTCTAATAACCCTATTGTCTTATAGCTTCTTTATGTAGGCGCATGTTCTAAAATATATACTTACGTATCACAAAAGCTTACGTATCGTAAAGATTACCCAAGCTTGTACTGCGTTCCGGTAATGATTTCTTTGATCGGGGAGAAACTTTGCCGGTGGATTGGGCAAGGACCAAAGCGGTTTATTACCTCCATGTGCAACTTGGTTCCATAACCCTTGTGTTGATCAAAATGATATTCCGGATAAAGCTGATGCATCTCATCCATCAGCTCATCCCTGGTGACCTTGGCCAGAATTGAAGCTGCGGCAATACTCGCACTAAGACCGTCTCCACCAATAATGGCTTTCTGAACCGTATTAATGTTCAGCATGTCCCTGCCGTCAATAATGATGTAATCAGGGTTGGGTTTCAGGTTTTCCAAGGCTCTTGTCATCGCCAGCTTTGTAGCTCTTAATATGTTCAGCAGGTCAATTTCCTCGGATGTCGCACTTCCCAGCGCAAAAGCTACAGCCTGCCTTTTAATTTTTCCCGCTAATTCTCTTCTTTTCTTTTCCGAACATTTTTTAGAGTCATTCAGACCGGGCAGGTCAAACTCCCTTGGGAGGATGCAGGCAGCGGCAATAACAGGCCCGGCAAGTGGGCCTCTCCCTGCTTCATCTACACCGGCAATACGTGAATACCCTTCAGCGAACAAACCTTTTTCTATCTCCAGGAGTTTCTCTATCCTTTCGATTTCATTCATTCCTTCATCTCCCCAGCTGAATAAAATGTGGCACATACGCCAGAGACCAGTCTCCGTAATGTATAGAAGCGTCAAATTTTAATCCATCGTCACTTTGGCGATCTTACCGCTGCGGAACTCACGAAGAAAGATCTGGGCGGCTTTGAAGGTATCGATCCTGCCACCGCTAACCAAACAGCCTCTTTTACGGCCAATTCCTTCAAGATCAGTGTCTGTTTCTTCAAGCTTGTAAAAGCTTTGCAGTTCCTGAGGATAGTTCTGTTTAAGCCAAGCGAGAAGCCACTGGGCAAGTTCTTCCTGGTCGAATACCTCATCTCTTACCGCGCCGGTCACAGCCAGCTTCCTGCCTACTTCGGGATCATCAAATTTGGGCCAAAGCATACCCGGAGTATCAAGCAACTCGACTTTATCATGTATCCTGATCCACTGGTTGCCGCGCGTAACACCTGGTTTGTTGCCCGTCTTGGCTTGTGAACCGCCGGTCAGCTGATTAATCAGCGTAGACTTGCCAATATTGGGTATCCCGACAACCATGACGCGAATAGGTCTTCCCCGCACTCCCCTGGCGGCCAGCCGTTCTCTTTTATCCGTCATCAGTTCGTCGAGCAGCGGGACAATTTTTTTGACGCCAACACTGGTCATGGAACTAATCGCTAAAACAGGTCCTTCTTTGCCAAGTTCAGCTAACCACTGGTCGGTCCTCTTTTTGTCGGCCAAGTCCGATTTGTTCAACAAAAGCAAGCGGAGCTTGTTTCCAAGCAGCTGCTTCAGCAGGGGATTCCTGCTGCTCAGCGGCAAACGAGCGTCTCCCAGTTCCATGACAATATCAACCCAAGCCAGTTGTTCTTCGAGCTTTCTTTTCGCTCTGGTCATATGACCAGGATACCATTGAATGTTCATAATCCTCCATAGAAAACGAAAGAGCTGAATTTCTCCAGCTCTTTTCCATCTTCTCTGTTATTAGCGGCGTTCTCTGATTCTGGCCGATTTGCCGTAACGGTCACGCAGATAGTAAAGTTTCGCTCTGCGGACAATACCTTTACGTACAACTTCAATCTTGTCAATACGTGGAGAATGAAGGGGGAATGTTCTTTCTACACCTACTCCGTTGGAAACACGGCGCACGGTGAAAGTCTCCCTTAAGCCATCGCCCTTCCTTTTAATCACAAGCCCCTCAAAGACCTGAATACGCTCACGAGAACCCTCGATAATACGTACATGTACTTTGACTGTATCTCCAGGACGGAATGAAGGAATATTATCTTTAAGCTGCTGCTCTTCAATCATACGAATATAATCCATAATAAATTACCCCCTTCCTTGCCTAGATGTTCTTAACTTCTTACATCAAGCCAGAGGACCATCCGTTTTTTACACTGTATCATATTACCACACACACCAAAAATGCGCAATATACTATATCTTTTTTACTAAATCTCTAGTTAATATTCTTCAAGTTTTCGATACAGCGTCAATTTTTGCTTGTCCTTCATATCTGCTTTTCATTTCTGTTTTTTCTGATCTTCTCTGATTCCGGGATTATATAAAACGGCCAAACCAGTATTTTTCAAATCCGAGTTTTGCCAAATAGGCTGCCCGTGTTGGCTTCCATAGAGAGATCGATGGGCTTGGCTTTTTATAATACTGAACCGATGAATATCGGGCTCGACCGAACCCGGTATTCATGATTCAGGTTCCCTTTCCTTTATAGGTATATTCCGGCTTTGCCCCCCTGGACAGAAGATAGATATTTCTTGCCACTACATCTGCCTGGTAATGCGCAAACGTGCCGGCTTTCGGTGCGTAGGCCCCCATTACCGGAAGCTTTACCGCTGCAGCATCACCAATGGCATAGATTGTCGGGTAATTTGTTTCCAGCGTGTGAAGGTCTACTTCAACAAATCCACTGCTATCCACCAAATTCGACTTTCGCAATACCTCCGGAGTCCAGTGAGGCGCAATACCCAACAAAAGATCCGCAGCAATTTTCGTGCCATGATCCAGGATTAAAGCTTTTTCCTCAATCCTGAGCACTTTCGCTTCCGTGATCAATTCTATCCCTTTTTCAGCAAGCATTTTCCTTACGCTTTGCCCAACCTTGGGCTTGGCTAATGGCTCCGGGGAGTAATCCGGCGTCACCAAGATAAGCTCAATTTTATTTCGAATTCCCCTTTTTCGAAAAAACTGGTCCAAAAGAAACATTATTTCATAAGGAGCAGGTGGACATTTGTAGGGCAAGCTAGATATAAAAAAAACAATTCGTCCGGAGGAGAAATTGTTTAATTGCTGATTTATCTTTCTCACCCCATCAAAATCATAAGCATTTAAAGCATATTCTTTGAATCCGGGTACGGTCTCCGTGTGATACTCCACTCCCAAAGAAATAATCAAGTAGTCAAAAGGCAAGACTCCCTGATTTGTTGAGACCTGATGTCCGGTTACATCGATTTTCTGTACTTCCTGATGCAAAACATGGATATTCTTCTTTTTTAAATTGGTTAACTTCCTTGTTATATCCGTTGGTTCTCGCTGACCGATCATCAGAAGTGGATAAGCGGCTGCAAAGTAATGATTTACTTCCCGGTCTACGACCGTTACCTGCATGGAATCCCCCGCCGCATTTTTAAGAATATTGGAGGCAACAATACCGCCGATTCCCCCACCCAGAATTAAAGTGTTTTTCATAATCTCACCCCAGCACTATTTTCTCCAAAAGAAAACACTTTATTCTAGTGCCTTGTCAATCCGAAAGATCGCGATTAATGGCCTCTGAGCCTATCCAAAATGATTGCCGCAGCTGACCGGACAGACAGATGATTATAGTCCCCAAAACCATAAACCGGCTTCAGAATATAGTCTGCTTTTTCCATTTCTTCCTTTATAATACCCCAACCTGTTCCGAAAAGCAGCAGAAAGTCCTCATCAGTTTCCTCGAGTTTCCGGCGCAGGTCGGAATATTCAATCGTATTCCGATACAGTCTCGCATCCGTTGCAACCGTGAATAATTTCTTGCCGGGATTCCTGCTTTTGATTTCCTGGACAACTTCTTCCAGCGTCGAAGCAAGCTTCACTTTCTCAAAAGCTTCATATCTATTGGGGTTATATTCAGCGCCATACCCTTCCCGCCAAAAGCCCATGATCCGCCGGGCGAGATCCTGCTGAGCCGGACCGGGATGGACAACATAATAGGTATTCACCCCATAAGTAGCTGAGCTTCGGGCAATATCGTGCAAATCAAGGTTGGTTATCGACGTTGCGATCTGCTCCATATTTTTGTTGTAGACAGGTGCGTGAATAAGGGCTACATATAATTCTCCCATTATTTCCTCCAGATCTTATTAAATAGTAATCTAGGGTTAGTCTGTGGGTCACAATATCCGCGTGCCATGGATGGCATAATCCGTTTAAAGGCCGCGCTACGCAATCCTGCTCCGCTCACAGCGGAACTGTGGCCCCCAGACTGATCGTAGGATTATTTACGCAGATCTGCATGCCAGAATGCAGATCTTTCTTTAGACGCATAAGCATTCACTTCGTAAGACGGCACTAGAAACGAGGCTTACAACGAAAAGCAATACGCTAAATAAGTGGCTATATAGCATGCAGACCTGCCACAATAGGTCTTTGGTCTTTATACTACTCACTCTTAATTCGTCGTCTCCGTTTCGGAGCAGTCTTTAAATGCTCCCATTTCTCGCGGTAAATCTTAATCTCCGGATGATCGAGCGCAAGTTCCTCTAGAAGTGGATAATCTGTTTGCTGAAACTCTATCTGCGGGATTAAATCACTTCTTTTCAGGAGAGTCCTTCTCAGAGACTCTTTTCTACGCCAGCATTCAATGTTGGCGTGGTGTCCTGAAAGCAGAACCTCGGGCACCTGCATTCCTTCAAAGTCGGGAGGACGTGTATACTGAGGATACTCGAGCAGACCCTGACTGTGGGAATCATCCTCTTGAGAAACACTGTTCCCGAGGACGCCCGGTAAGAGCCTTGCCACCGAATCGATCATCACCATCGCAGCAAGTTCTCCTCCCGTTAAAACATAATCTCCGATGGACATCTCCTCATCGACCAGGGCGCGTATTCTCTCGTCAAATCCTTCATAATGGCCGCACAAAAAAACTAACTCATCATACCCAGCCAGTCTCAAAGCTTCCCGCTGCTCAAATTTTTTCCCCTGAGGCGAGAGCAAAATAATTCGGCGGCTTCCTGCAGGCTCCGGCAAATTCCGGACAGCCTTGAACAGAGGCTCCGGCTTTAAAACCATTCCCGAACCCCCGCCATACGGGATATCATCCACATTTTTATGTTTGCTCTCGGCATAATCGCGGAAATTGACAAGCGCTATCTCAAGCAGGCCCGCTTCCTGAGCCCTTTTCAGAATGCTTTCTTTTAATGGCGCAAACATTTCCGGAAAAATCGTCAGTACCGTAAACTTCATATGCAGCCTCTCTTTATGCTAAGACTCATCATCGAGTAGCCCCGGAGGCAAAATGACATCCATTCTTTTCGCCTGGACATCCACCTTTTTGACAACGGTTCTTAAGGCCGGAACACAGAATTCAGTTTTTTCGCCGCGGACAATATAGATATCGTTCGAACCAGTTTCCTGAACTCTTATCAAAGTTCCCAGCAGAATATCATTCTCGTAAACCTGCATTCCCTCAAGCTCAAAGTAATACCAGCGGTCTTGCAGCGGAGGAATCTCCGATCGATCTAGCCTGACCTCAAATCCACGGATCTTTTCAGCATCCTCCCTGGTAGCAATGCCTTCCAAAGTCAGGAACACGATACCTTTCGGATCGATCCTTACCCCCTGGACATGAAAAATTTTTTCAGTCTCTCCATCAGATAGATAAATTTCTTTCAGATCCCTGAACCGCTCTGTATTATCCGTAATCGGATATACCTTGATCTCTCCTTTGATACCCTGCGGTTTCAGGACCTCTCCAATTAATACACTTTCCAAGGCGTTACGCCCTTTCCTTTAAAGAATTTCCGAAATCCATCCATCCCATTTAAAGAAAACTTGGCCATCGTCAGCCTTAGCTGTCCTTAGATGGTTCAAAAAGCACTTAGCGTTTTTCTGAACCAGTAAAGTCAAAAAGGGCCTGAGCCCTTTCCAACCTTACTGGTCAATATCAACAATAACCCTGCGTCCGTCTTTCACGGCCGCAGCCTTGACAATTGTCCGGATAGCGTTAGCGATCTTGCCCTGTTTACCGATCACTTTACCCATATCTTCCTGAGCAACTGTCAACTGAAGGTGCACAGTTCTCTCTGTAGCATTCTGAACCACAATAACTTCTTCAGGATGATCCACCAATGCCTTAGCTAGTACCTCTACGACTTCTTTCACAGGAGTCACCTCCATGCTTACTTGGATTTATGAAATTTCTCCATAATTCCGGTCTGACTGAGCAGAGATTTTGCGGTATCCGAAGGTTGAGCTCCCTGAGTCAACCATTCCAGCGCTTTGATCTCATCTATCTTGATTTCATGAGGATTTTTGGTAGGATCATAATACCCAATTTCCTCAATTGCTCTGCCATCACGGCGGGATGCTGAGTCGCATACTACAAGACGGTAGAAAGGATTTTTCTTTGCACCCATGCGGCGCAAACGAATCGTTGTTGCCATAATTTCACCTCCTCCAACAAACTCTAAGAATATATTCAACAACATAAATGTTATTTGGGAATCGCCAATAATTCTAAGGTATATTCCAATTATTTGAAATTGACACTATATCTGGAAAGGAAATTTGGGGAAAGACTTCTTGCCTTGTTTTTTCCCTTTTTTCCCTTTCTTCGCACCGCCTTTGGCGGCTCCTCCCATCCCTGGGAGCCCGGAAAGCTGTTTCATCATTTTCTTGGTTTGTTCATATTGCTTAAGAAGCCTTCCAACATCGACAACCGTTGTTCCGCTCCCTTTCGCTATCCTTTTTTTACGGGAGTCCTTGATTAGGATCGGTTTTCTTCTTTCATCCGCTGTCATCGAGCAGATGATGGCTTCCGCCTTGTAGAACTCTTTCTCATCGATCTGGACGCCTTTCATCTGCTTGCCGATTCCAGGCAGCATTTCCAGCACAGACGACAAAGGACCCATCGAGCGCAACTGTTTGATCTGGTCAAGATAGTCATCCAGCGTAAGCTCTTGTTTGCGGATTTTCTCTTCCAGTTCCCTGGCTTTTTTCTCGTCGACATTCTGCTGGGCTCTCTCGATCAGGGTCAGCACATCGCCCATACCTAAAATCCTGGACGCGATCCGGTCAGGGTGAAAAACTTCCAAAGCATCTATTTTTTCGCCGGTTCCGGCAAATTTGATTGGGCAGCCGGTCACTGCTTTGACGGAAAGCGCTGCACCGCCGCGGGTATCCCCGTCAAGCTTGGAAAGAATAACGCCGTCAAGTCCGAGCTGTTGGTGAAAAGCATCGGCAGCATTTACTGCATCCTGACCTGTCATGGCATCGACGACCAACAATATTTCATGCGGTTTGACATTTCCTTTGATCCTGGACAGTTCATCCATGAGTTCTTCATTAATATGCAGCCGTCCGGCAGTATCAATGATGACGACATCATTGCCATTTTTTCTCGAAAATACCAGACTCTCGGAAGCGATCTTCACGGGATTTTCCTGACCGAGAGAAAAAACCGGAACCTTGATCTGTTCCCCTAAAACTTCCAGCTGTTTAATTGCAGCAGGACGATAGATGTCACAGGCGACCAGCAGCGGGTGTTTCCCCTGCTTTTTCAGCATATTGGCGAGCTTGGCACCATGGGTGGTTTTTCCGGCTCCCTGCAGTCCCACCAGCATAATAATTGTCGGTGGTTTGGAGGAAATCGATATTTTGCTTTCACTCCCACCCATCAGACGGATAATCTCTTCGTGGACAATTTTTATCACATGCTGCCCGGGAGTAAGGGATTCTAGTACTTCCTGACCTACAGACCTCTCCTTGATCCGGGCAATCAGTTCTTTGACAACCTTGAAATTGACGTCTGCTTCAAGCAGCGCAATTCTAACTTCACGCAGGGCCTCTGTAACATCGGCTTCGGTTAATTTACCTTTTCCTCTAAGTCTTTTGAAAGTAGCCTGGAGTTTTTCGCTTAGACCCTCAAACATTGCCATCCCGGCGTCCCTTCTTTCCCCATCGTATTTTTATTCGCTATTCGAGCGTATCTGCGATAATCTCTTTGATCCGCATATTTATATCCAACTGACGTTTCCAGGCAGATCCGCTGGAGAAATCTTCTTTTTTTACTTCTTCCAGCAGGGATTCTATGCGGTGGAATTTATCTCTTTCCTGGATAAATCGGAAAATGAGTCCAAGCTTGTGCTCATATCCCTCCAGAATCTTTTCAGTTCTTTTGAGTAAATCATAAACCGCCTGGCGGCTGATGCCTTCTTCGGCAGCAATCTCAGACAGTGAGTAATCCTGCTGATAGTACAAATCCCATATTTTTCCTTGCTTTTCTGTCAGCAAGGGGCCATAAAAATCAAATAACAAGGCTTTTTCAGCAATTTCTTTCATTTTGATATTCCGGCCTCACCGTAAAGTATTTTTGCTTTACATCTTTTGTATTTTATCCAAAAATACTTTCGTTGTCAAGTTTTTTACTGCGTGTTGGATTGGGATTGGCAAGTCAGAATAATAAGAAATTTGTAAATCATTGTCTAGTTTTAGCATTCTTAAAGCTACTCACTTCATTTATTATTATGAGTATAATTGACTATATAATAAATGTATTTACATTTTTATGTATAAATCGCTATTTTTCCGTGGTAATATATTACATATATTTCAGAAAATCAAAAAAATTTCCGATAATATTATGGATAAATACTGTACGGAGAAATAAATATGAAAGTAACAAAGAATAAGACACTAATTTTTGTTTTCATTGCTGTTTATTATCTTTTTTACCTTACTGCGACCATTAACCAATCCAATTTTTGGGGGAATATTCTCTCGCCGATTGGTGCCCTGATATCATTTTCTCTGCTTTTGTATGCCTATTTTAAGCCAAACCAGCCAAAGTATGTCCGTTACATCTGGCTGTCTTTTTCTTTTGCTTCCCTTTCCTGGGCAGTCGGTGACTTCATGTGGGACTATTCTGTTTGGGTGCTTGGGATTGATCCAATAGATGATTTGTATATTGCGACCCTGTATTTTGGCACCAATTTTTTTCTTTCGATCGGTTCTGTCATCTTTGCCCTAAACCGCTTCAGAAGATGGAATGCCCTACAGCTGCTGATTGACAGTCTGACGATGTCCGTTTCCATTCTGCTGTTGATTTGGGTCATTTACCTTGATGCGCACTATGAGAACCTTTACCTTATTTCCAAAGGCGGCTGGACTTTATCTATGAGCATCCTTCTCGATATTGGAATGATGACCGGTATATCCATCTGGTTTTTCTCAATCCGGGCCGGAAATATCGCCCCCTCCGTCCGACTTTCATCAGGCTCCGTTTTTGCCTTCGCTTTGCTCGACTTGATCTATTATTATCTCTATCTCCATGATCTTTATATTCCGAATTCAGTGATTGATTCGATTTATATGGCAAGCTTGCTTGGTATTGCGCTCAGTGCGCTTATAACGCCCCAGAATATAACAGCAGAGGCTGATGATCTCACGCTATATGGGGATTATTCTAACGAAGGTTACAGAAATCAGGGGTTACTTTTATTGGTCGGGCCTATTATCATTCTGTTTTTTGTTGGATTCAATATTCAAAGCTTATTGATTTTTTTCATTATTATCTTTCTTCATGGAATATTGAGCAATCATATTCAGAATTCCATCAAAGACCAGCGTCTCTTAACAAGAGAAAAAGAGCTGAATGCCGAACTTGAAAAACGTATTGATGAACGTACACGGGAGCTTTCGGAAAAAGCCAGAGAACTCGAGAAAAAAAACCGCCAGCTACATTGTCTCTCCAGTCAAGATATCGTAACGAAGCTTTACAACCGCCGCTTCTTTCTGGAAGCTGTGCAGGAAAAAATCAAAAACTGCCAGGACGATAATATTCTCGTCCTGTTATTTCTTGATATTGACCGGTTCAAAACGATCAATGATGTTTATGGCCATATTATCGGAGATAAACTGATCATTGCACTTTCCAAGCGTCTCCAGAAATTTACCGATCCTGAACATGACCTGCTGGCCCGCTTCGGCGGTGATGAATTTGTGCTGGCGTTCCATGGCAAATATCATAACGGCGATATTGAGAAGCTGGCCCAAGGTATCATCGCCATCTGTACAGAGCCAATCCAGCTCAGTAAATATACATTCCACATAACGATCAGTGTCGGGATCTCCATTTACCCGCATGATGCTTCAAGTCTTGACGCCCTGATCCAGAATTCCGATATAGCGATGTATGAGGCCAAGAAAATAGGGTTCAATAAATACGTCTTTTTCAATGAGCAAATCAATGCGATCCTCCAACGGAATCTAAAGCTTGAAATTTTATTGAGAAAGGCGATCTATGATAAAGAATTTTCACTTCATTACCAGCCCCAGTTCAGCATACCGGATAACAGTCTTATCGGAATTGAAGCACTGCTCCGCTGGAATAGTCCGGCTGAAGGTTCAATTCCTCCGAACGAATTCATTTCGATTGCAGAGGAGACAGACCTGATTATTCCGCTTGGAAAATGGGTGATGAACAGGGCGATCCGCCAAATTGCCGAATGGAACAACCGTTATCAGACCACTCTGAAAATGGGCATCAACGTTTCGATCAAACAGCTGAATCATAAAGAATTTGGTGAAATGGTCAAATCAGCAATCAAATTCTATGCTGTTCCTCCGGAATGGATTGATATGGAGATCACTGAAAGCATAGCAATCGAAGAAGCCTATGATATTCACGGGATTATCAAAACGATCAGGGATATCGGAATTTCTATCTCGATTGATGACTTTGGAACCGGCTATTCCTCTCTAAATCATTTGAAGATGTTTCCATTTGACCGCATAAAATTTGCCAAACTCTCCATTGATCATATTGTCAATGATGAGTTTGACAAAGAAATTGTGCGTTCGATTATTGTGCTGGCGAATTTTATGAAAATTAAAACCATCGCCGAAGGCGTTGAAACTGCAGCCCAATACGAAGTGTTGAAAGAATTGGGCTGTGATCAGATTCAAGGCTACTATCTGGGCAAGCCCATGCCGGCTAAAGAGTTCGAAAAAGCCTTTTTTAGCTTACCCCAACAGTTCCTTTTAGAAAATTCTCCAGTAAATTCTTCAATAATTTCTTTATAAAATTTTACAGAATTCCCCTTGTTTAACCAGGTCGGCAGGATAGCGAAAAGCTCAGACTTCAGACGCTATTCTCCTGGCTCTTTTTTCTGCTTCGCGGCAGATTTTCTGTTCGTCAAGTGTCAGCAGTCTCCTGTCTTCCATCAGGATCTTTCCGTCGACGATTACCGTTCTGACATCCCCGCCCCTGGCACAGTAAACCAGATGTGAAGGTATCGAGAACCTCGGATAGAAATGCGGCTGATCAAAGTCAATCGAAATCATATCCGCTTTATAGCCGGGCTGAAGTTTACCTAGATCCTTCAATCCTGCCACAGTTGCCCCTCCGGCCGTCGCCATTTTCAGAACTTCATAGGCTTTGAGGTCTTCAGGAGAGCCAACCAGTTTTTGCTGAAAGGAAGCCGAACGCATTTCCCCAAACATATCAAGATCATTATTGCTGGAAGTACCGTCTGTTCCGAGTCCGACAGCAATCCCCCGCTTAAGCATTTCCGGAATCCGTGCTGTTCCGCTGCTCAGCTTCATATTGCTTTCCGGGTTATGGGCAACCCCTACGTTATACTTTTTAAGGATATCCAGTTCGGCATCATTCAGGTAAACACAATGGGCAGCAATCATTTGTCCTCCCAATATACCCTGTTGTTCCAGCCAGCAGAGCGGCGTTGTTCCATATCTCTCCCTGATCGTAGCGAGTTCGGATTCTGTCTCCGCGAGATGGATATGGATGCCGGCTCCTAACCTGTCGGCCTCCTGTTTTACAGTCAGCAGAAATTCTTCTGAACAGGTATACGGGGCATGCGGGCCAAACATAATCTTAATTCGTCCGTCCCCAGCGTTATGATACTTCCGGAATAATTCAATATTTTCCTGCAGTGATCTGTTGCCGGCTTCTTTATTGTGATCAATCATGCCGCGGGACAGCAGTGCTCTAGTCCCTGATTCCAAAACTGCCCTGGCCGTTTCTTGTTCACTGATATACATATCCGTCATGGTCGTCGTACCGGAACGGAGCATCTCACAAAGAGCAAGCGAACTCCCCCAGTAGATATCTTCCGGTGTCATTTTATCTTCAAAAGGCCAGACCTTTTCCTGCAGCCAGGGCATAAGCGGCATATCATCGGCATAGCCGCGCAGCAGTGTCATTGCAGCATGCGTGTGCGTGTTAATAAGTCCGGGCATCACGACATGGTTCGTTAAATCCAGGACTCTGTCTGGATTAAAACCCGCCGGGGCTGTTCCTCTCTCCCCGACAGAAACAATACGGTCCCCGTCTATCGCAATTTCTCCCTGCAGGTAGAAATCCTGTGCATCGGTCATCGGTAAAATCATCGCTCTGATTAGATACCTGGACATTGGGTTACCTTCTTTCTCTTCTATATCATTTGACGCCTGTTTGCAGAAAAAAACGGCTTAAATGAACCTGTACAAAAATCCATTTGAGCCGAACGTTTTTTCTATTTCGTATTATCTTACCAGCATCTTCACCATATTTACAGAATAGGGCGGGGATATGATCCCTTTTTCCGTAATAATCCCGGTAATATATTTTGCCGACGTAATATCAAAAGCGGGATTGTACACACTGACTTCATCGGGAACAATCCTTACATCCATGATTTTCCGAACTTCCTGATCGTCCCGCTCTTCTACAGGGATCTCGTCCCCGCCAGATATTTTCAAATCAATGGTCGTTGTCGGTGCCGCCACATAAAACGGAATTTGATGAGCAGCAGCCAGCACGGCCAGCGAATAGGTTCCTATCTTGTTGGCCGTATCGCCGTTGGCGGCAATACGGTCCGCCCCTACGATAACCATATCGACTTTCCCCTGCTGCATCAGATAGCCGGCCATATTATCCGTAATCAACGTTAACGGGATCTGATCCTGAAGGAGCTCCCAGGCCGTTAATCTGGCCCCCTGTAAAAGGGGTCTCGTTTCGCCTGCAAAGACATGAATCTTTTTCCCGGAATCATGTGCAGTCCTAATAATCCCCAGGGCTGTCCCAAATTCAACCGTAGCAAGACTGCCTGTATTGCAGTGCGTCAGGATATTTGCTTTTTCCGGAATCAGCGTGTTGCCGTATTCCCCAATACGTTTGTTCATTCTGCGGTCATCTTCGGCAATTTCATTCGCTTCATTGATTAAAGCTGCCCGAATATTTCCAATATCATTCATATTCAGAAATTCTCTGAATTTATCTTCCATTTTTCTAAGTGCCCAAAAAAGGTTTACAGCAGTTGGACGTGTTCCTTCCAAAACGGTCCGAACCTCACCCATATAATCTTTAAAGTCTTCACCGCTTCCGCGGTATTCGGCAGCCCCCAGCGCAAAGCCGTAGGCTGCAGCCGCCCCGATTGCTGGAGCTCCGCGAACTTCCATATTTTTTATTGCCTCTGCCATTTCTTTATAAGAATGTATTTCGCGGTATTGTTCGACAAACGGCAATTTCGTCTGATCGAGTATCAACAAATGATCTCCCTGCCATTGAAGCGCTTTCACACGATTTCCGCCTTTCTTAAGAAAACTTGGCTGGTGTCAACCTTTAAAATAAGCCTGCTTCTTTGCTTCCGGTAGTACAGTAACACCGCTGGTCATGATCCATGATCTTACAGGTGCTTTCCACCAATGCTGCCACAGTTTTGCTCAACAAGTCCATAGTAGCGATTACTTCGGCATGTGTCAATGGGTCTTTTTTAATGCCCGCAGCCTGATTGGTTACGAGGGCCATGGTCGCATAGCACATTCCAAGTTCCCTGGCCAATACCACTTCCGGAACTCCGGTCATTCCTACCAGGTGCCCGCCCAGCATCCGGAACATGTTTATTTCCGCCGGAGTTTCAAAACGGGGGCCTTCGGTACAGACATAGACCCCACCGTTTTTTACATTTAAGCCGGATCTTACTGCACCTTCTATGATATGATTACGCACATCGGGACAGTAAGGTTCCGAAACATCGACATGCAAAACCCCCTGTTCCCCATCCTCAAAAAAAGTCGCCGCACGGCTTTTCGTAAAATCGAGAAACTGGTCCGGCAAGACAATATCACCGATTCGATAAGCTTCAGATATGGAGCCTACTGCACCTGTGGCCAGAATCTTTTTCACGCCTATTTTTTTGAGGGCCCAAATATTGGCCCGGTAATTAATCAGGTGAGGCGGGCAGGTATGCTTTGCACCATGTCTTTTTAAAAACACCATTCCAATCCCGCTGATGAACCCTTCAGCCAGCTGAACAAAACCATACGGCGTTTCAACTGTCTTCTCGATCCTATCGTCAAGCGTCAGATTTTCAATTCCGGTACCGCCAATCAGTGCAAAATCCAAGACTACTCCTCCTCAGAACGGTCAAACAGTGCCCGGGCAAATTCCCTCGGTTCAAAAGGCCTTAAATCTTCTGCCCCTTCACCGATTCCAATCAATTTTACCGGAATATCCGCTTCATTGCGGATCCCCAGGATTACGCCGCCTTTAGCCGTACCGTCCAGCTTGGTGAGTATGATCCCTGTTATATCGACTGCTTCCTTGAAAAGCTTCACCTGCTGGATAGCATTCTGTCCGGTCGTCGCATCGAGCACCAGCAGCACCTCGTGCGGGGCATCCGGAACTTCACGCTCGACCACCTTTTTGATCTTGGTCAATTCTTTCATCAGATTCACTTTATTGTGCAGTCTTCCGGCAGTATCGATCAAGAGGACATCTGCATTCCGGGATCTTGCCGCATGAAGCGCATCAAAAGCCACCGCAGCAGGATCAGCCCCCTCCGACTGTTTGATAACCTCTGTCCCGGACCGTTCTCCCCATACTTCCAATTGTTCGATCGCTGCTGCTCGGAAAGTATCCCCTGCCGCCAGCAAAACGTTTTTGCCTTGGCCCTGCAGATTTTTGGCCAGCTTGCCAATCGTGGTCGTTTTTCCTACACCGTTGACACCAACGACCAGATAGACGGTGGGCTTGGAAGCCGCAAAAGACAAGGGACTCTCTTCGCCCAATAGCGCAGTAATATGTTCCTGCAGTGTATTCCTCAGCACGGAGCGGTCATTAATTTTTTGTTCTTTGACGGATGCACGCAGCATTTCAACCAATTTCAGCGTGGTATTGACACCCACATCTGATTGAAGCAGAATCTCTTCCAATTCTTCATAAAGATCTTCATCAATTTTGCCTGAGCCGGTAAAGAGCTGTTCAACTTTGCCGACAAAACCTTCCCTGGTTTTGGTCAAACGCTCTTTAAGTCTGGAAAATATTCCCGCCACTTCATCTTCTCCTATCAAAGCAATATTTGCACAACTGAAATTTTAGCACACTCGGTTAATTCTAACAACTCGGTCCATTCGACCAACCCCGAGGCTGGAACATACATTCTGAAATTTATTTACAAGCTATTAAATTAATCTTGGGTAAGTCTGGGGGCCACAATACCGCTTTTCGGCCGTTGTGCCATCCATGGCACAAAAGGCCGCGCTTCGCAATCCTGCTCCGCTCACAGCGGAACTGTGGCCCCCAGACTGATCATAGGCTTATTCAAGCATGTCTGCATGCCAGAATTTTGGACGTTTTACTAGTTCAGCGACTCCAAAGCAACATTAGCTTCAAAAGAATCACTCACTCCAAATTAAGTCTCCGTGATGGATAACCGCTTTCGGCAGATTGCGCACTCCATGCTCCGCTTGACGCTGGCTATCCATTACGGAGACGTAATATGGAGCAATTGAAAGTTTTTAAGCTATCATTGTTTGGTGTCGTCGAACTAGTAAAACGTTCTAAAATATCCACACAGAAAATGCTCTGCATGCTAGAATGCAACTCATACGACTCCAAAGCAACGCTAGCTTAAAAACCTTTGACCCACTCCAGATTAGGTCTCCGTAATGGATGACCAGCGTCAAGCGGAGCATGGAGTGCGCAGCGCGGCCTTTTGCGTCAAGGAGGACGCAACGGCCGAAAGCGGCCATCCATTATGGAGACTAACCCAAGCAAAAATACTTTTAGATAGCCGGAGCCTCTATTCTGTCTTCGAGCTCGACAGTCAAAAGCTTCGATACGCCCGATTCTTCCATAGTGATTCCATACAGCCTGTCCGCGGATTCCATGGTTCCCCTGCGGTGCGAAATAATGATAAACTGCGTATGTTTGGATAGTTTGCGCAGATACTGCACAAATCTTTTGACGTTGACTTCATCCAGTGCCGCCTCAATCTCATCCAGGAGGCAAAACGGACTCGGTTTGACTTTCAGGAACGCAAACAGCAGGGCAATCGCCGTAAAGGACCTCTCCCCACCTGACAGAAGCGATAGGAGCTGTGCCCTTTTGCCCGGGGGCTGGGCCATGATCCTGACTCCGGTCTCCAGAAGATTGTTCGGATCATCCAGTAACAATTCAGCTTGTCCGCCGTTGAAAAGCTGTTTAAATACTTCTTTGAACGCTTCATTGACGGCCGTGAAACCTTCCTGAAAACGTTCGATCATACTCTTGTCTAGTTCCCCGATCAGCTCCTGAAGTGTCCTTCCGGCCTCATCCAGATCATTTTTCTGGGTGGACAGGAATTCAAATCGTTTCAGCGTTTCCGGGTATTCCTCAAGGGCTGTATAATTTACGGGTCCAAGTTCTTCAATTTTTTGTTTGTAAAAAGCAATCTTCTCCTGTAAAGCGTCTTTCTTTTCAGGCGAAAGATAGCTTAACGCGTCTTTCCAGGCCAAGTGGTATTCTTCCTGAAGGCGGTCATTTCCAGATTCCCATTCACCCTGCCAGCGGGCAATCCTGAGCTCATTCTGGTGAATCTGCTGTTCCATGTCCCTGGCCTGACTCCGCAGCATCTGAATATCCTGTTCCTGCTTGAGATTATTCGCTGAGAAAGATTCTTTTTCCCTGCGCAGTTCGACAAGCTTGAATTTCTGGGCATTAATTTGGACCGTGTATTCCTGAACACTATTTTCCTGTTGTTCCTTGCCGGAATACAGTTCCTGCTCAGCCTGTTGAAGCCCGACGATCTCCTTGTCCTTTTCTGAGATCAGGTCCCTGTTAAGCAGAATCCGCTCATTTTCCTCAGTGATCTGCTGAATGATCTGGTTAGACTCCTGCTCCGATCTGGCAGCCTCGACTTTGGCCGCAGTAATTTTTTCCGAAAGCTCCTGCGCCTCTGAAGTTTTTTCTTTCAGCAGTTGTTCCTGCTCGGTCTGCTCTGACTGCAGAGCCAGAATCTTCTGTTCTGTTTCGTTCAGCAAGTGTCCGGTTTCTTCATATTTGGCAGCAAATCCTGTCAGTTCATTGCGGACTTCATCCAGTTCATACCGGATGACCCGGAGATCCTGTTCCAGCCGGTTCATTCTTTCCTCGTGGTGTTTGCTGTCCACATCGATGATATCTTTAGCCCCATTAATTTTCAGCAATTCCATATCAATGGTTTCTTTCGCTTCCCCGAGGCCTTCCATCTCTTTCTTTATGGCAGTGTATCGCTGCTTCTTTTCTTCCAGTTCGGCCTGCATGTCCTTAGTCTTCAGAGACAGTTCTTCAATCTCTCTTGCTCTGCTTAAGAGGCCGCTGCTTTGAGATCTCGTGCTTCCGCCGGTAAGCGACCCGCCGATGTTGACTTGGTCACCCAAGAGCGTTACTACCCTGACCCGGTATTGGTTAGCTTTAGCCAGCTCAATCGCAGAATTCAGATTGTCTGCAACCAGAATTCTTCCAAGCAGCGACTCCATGATATCTTTAAAACGCGGCTCAAACTTGACCAGATCAACCGCCAGCCCTTGAAAACCGTGATGCCGTCTTGTTTTGTCATCAAGTGACTGCCTCGTTCCGCGGATTGCATCCAAAGGCAGGAAAGTGGCCCGGCCACTGTTCGTCTTTTTCAAGTACTCAATACATTTTTTCCCGTCCTCGGTTTTTTCCACAATAATGTTCTGCAGAGAACTCCCCAAAGCGGTTTCCACTGCAAGCTCATATTTGGCCTCTACTTCGATATTGTCAGCCACTGTACCGAATATAGTCTCACAGGTAATTTGGCCTTTCCGGTAAGCCAGGACTGTCTCCTTGACGCCCCTGTTATACCCCTCCAGACTGTCCTGGAGTGTATGGAGGGCATGAAGTCTCGCCCCGGTCTGGTCAATTTTACGTTGAAACTCCGAGCACGCAGTCTCAGCATTTTGTTGTTCCAACCTGTTGTTTTGGATCGTCTTCCTGATATTTTCTATTTTTCCCAGAAGTTCGACCTCTCTGGCTTCCAGTTTTTGTTTTTCCTCGATTTGGGCAGTAATTTCCTGAAGCACAGATTCCTTCTCTGCTTCTTTGGCTTTGATGTTTCGGGTATATTGTTTCTCTTGTTGAAGAAGAGCTTCTTTCTTTTGATTAATTTCAGCAATTTCACTAGCAAGTTTGCTCTTGTTGGAGAGTTCTTCAAAGATTTCCGTTTTCAGCTCTTCCAGACGTGCTTCCCCGCTTAATTTCCGAAGCTCTTCCAGCTGTTGTTCTTTCTCTTTTAGATCCCTAGCTGCATTTTGGAGGATTTCCTGCAGAAGCGTTTGCTTTGCAGTAAGGTTTTCCTTCTTTTCAACGGATGCGGCCAGCGTTTCCTGTGCAGCCGCCAGTTCTTTTTGCAGGCGCCCAAATTGTTCCTGGATATAGCCGCTTCTCTCGGAAAGCAAGGATAATTCGTGTTCTGCTTCGTTCATTTTATTTTCAAGAGCGTATATTTCCCCCTGCAGGTCTTGAACGCGTTGCTCCAATTGATTCAGTTCGTACCTGCCGCGTACGCTCAGGTTTTCTTCTTCATTGACCCTAGTTGTCAGCGCCGTAAATTCCTGACGAAGCGTCTCTTCGGAGGTCTGGGCATTGGTCAGCTTACTGTGTATATCAGAAAGTTCATTAACGATTAAATTAATCTCGAGCTTTTCCAGCCCTGAGATTAATTCCTTGCTTGTTCTGGCTGTTTCGGCCTGTTCGGCTAACGGCTCAATTCTGGCTTCGACTTCGGCGATAATATCGCTGAGACGATCGACATTTTGCCGGGTATCCTCAAGTTTTCTCAAAGCTTCTCTCTTGCGCAGGCGGAACTTACTGATGCCGGCGACTTCCTCGATCAGCAGACGCCTTTCATCAGATTTCAGATTCAGAATCTCTTCAATCCTGCCCTGTCCGATAATTGAAAATCCTTCTTTTCCCGAGCCGGTATCAAGGAAAAGTTCCTGGATATCTTTTAACCTGCAAGGTGTCCGGTTGATAAAATACTGCGCTTCTCCATCCCGATAAACCCGGCGGGTAATGACAACTTCCTCATAATCCAGCGGAAAGAGACCTGAAGCATTATCAAAGAGCAGAGATACTTCCGCCATCCCTACAGGCCTGCGGGACGAGCTTCCGGAAAAAATGACATCTTCCATTTTGCTTCCGCGGAGACTCTTGGCACTTTGTTCACCAAGCACCCAACGTACGGCATCGGCAACATTGCTCTTACCGCTGCCGTTTGGTCCAATAATGACGCTCATGCCCGGCTGCAGGTCAATTTTTGTTTTATCTGCAAAAGACTTAAATCCCTGAATATGAATCGATTTGAGAAATAATTCTGCGTCCATTCCAGGTATCACCAATTTATACCTCCCATGCTTTCAGCGCAAAATGGGCTGCCTGCTGCTCTGCTTCTTTTTTAGTCTTACCGATTCCTTTTCCCTGCAGTTCACCTTGAAGATAGACCCCTGCCGTAAATCGTTTATCGTGGTCGGGTCCTGTCTCTTCAATGATCCTGTAGCAAACCTCATATTCCTTCTTTTGCGCTTTTTCCTGAAGCATGGTTTTGAAATCTCCATAATTTCCTTCGTTAAGTTCCAGAATCTCCGGAACAAGCATGTCGAGTATGAATTTACGAACTTTTTCAAAGCCATACTGCAAATAAATCGCTCCAATGACTGCCTCCAGCGCATCGGCAATGATGGACGGCCTGTCCCTGCCGCCAGAGGACTGTTCCCCTTTACCCAGAAAGAGCGCCTGGCCCAAGTTAATACTGCGGGCTTTTCTAGCCAGCGTCGTTTCATTGACGACTGCAGCCCTCATTTTGGTAAGCTCACCTTCAGGCTTATCCGGATAGTTCTGATAGAGATACTCGCCAATGATAAAATCCAAAACGGCATCGCCTAGAAACTCCAGCCGCTGATTATTCTCCAGCCCGCTGTTGGGATTTTCAAAAGTAAAAGAAGGATGCGTCAGCGCTGTAAAAATCAGTTCGCTTTGCAGGTTTTCCAATCCTAACTGGCTGATAAAGGATTCAACTTCTCCCGTTTGTTCAAGGTATTTATTCCGGGAGCTCTTATGGAAATACGCGCGGCGGTTTCTTTTGGCCATATATTGCTCCTTTCATCCTAAATGAGTTAAAAGCCCCGTAGTAGCCTAACTACGGGGCCTTGGAACTAGGCTTATTGGTTCTCTTGCACATACTTCACAACGTCAGCAATGGACTGAATATTTTCCACCTCTTCATCGGCAATATCAAGGTTGAATTCCTCTTCAAGTGCCATAACAAGCTCAACAATGTCCAGAGAATCTGCGTTTAAAGCTTGGAAAGTCGTGGTAGGAGTAATTTCATCTTCGCCTACTCCCAGTTGATCAATAACAATTGCTTTTACCTTTTCGTATACATCCATTTATGCCACCCCCTCTCAGGTAGTTTTATTTCTTACCCTATTATTCTGAGCAGTAAAGCCTTTTATTCAGAATTGTACCAGTATTTATCAATAATGCAAGCAACTTTTTCATGACAGCAACCTATTTTTGCGTATTTTTTTCTAAACCATCGACGATTTTTTCGATAATTTTTCCTTCGATACACTCTTTGGCTACACGAACAGCATTAAAAATAGCATTTTCTTTGGAACTTCCGTGACAGATAATACTTGTACCGTTCACGCCGAGAAGCGGGGCCCCACCGTACTCAGAATAATCCAGCATGTGTGCAATTTCTTTTAATCCGGGTTTAACCAGTATTGCTCCTATCTTCCTGGTAGTGCCAGCTGTAATTTTCTGCTTAATCAGCTGGAAAAGCGATGACGACATTCCTTCAATGGTTTTTAGTACAATGTTGCCGACAAAAGCATCACAGACAATGACATCTGCAGTCCCATAGGGAATGTCCCTGCCTTCAATATTTCCGGCAAAATTCAGGGAAGATTGTTTCAGCAAGTCATAAGCAGACTGAACAAGTTCGTTCCCTTTGCCCTCTTCACTGCCGATATTCAGCAAGGCCACCTTGGGACTTTTAAGTCCCAGAATCTTTTCGGCGTAGATACTTCCCATCATCGCATATTGCAGAAGGTTCTCCGGTTTGGCATCCGGATTGGCACCGACATCGAGCAGCAGCTTTCCGCCTTGAAGCGTCGGCAGAACCGTGCAGATCGCAGGCCGGTTGATTCCTTTAATTCTGCCTAAGCCCAGCAAAGCTGAAGCCATCTGTGCTCCGGTGCTGCCTGCTGACACCAGAGCATCCGCATATCCTTCCTTCACGAGTCTCGTGGCGACAACAATAGAGGCATCTTTCTTCTTCTTAATCGCGGCGGCCGGATGTTCATCCATCTCAATGACTTCGGAACATTCATAAATCTCAATCGTGCTTTTTAAGTCTTCAGGTATATGTAAGTCTATCTTGTCTTTCTGTCCGACAAGGATGATCTGGATATCCGGAAGAATCTTGGCCGCTTTTAAGGCGCCTTTGACAATCTCTCCGGGCGCATGATCTCCGCCCATGGCATCAACGGCGATTTTCATCCACGACATACCCTCTTTCTCTCATTATATACAGAAAACTTGGCTGACGCCAAGCTTTGATCTGTTTTTTTGAGTACTCTAACTTATTATTCACCCATAGAGATGACTTCTTTGCCATTGTAATAGCCGCAGTTCGCACAAATATGATGCTGAAGCTTCTGTTGATGGCACTGGGGGCATTCCACAAGATTAGGAACGGACAACTTATCCATTGCTCTGCGCCTGCGGACTCTAGATTTGGATTGTTTATTTTGATGAACACCCATTGATATTACACCCCCTTATTCCATTTGGATAATATTTCTAAGCGAGGATCAATATCCTCAGTGGAGCACGAACAAGGATTCGTATTGCGGTCAGCGCCACATTTCAGACAGAGACCCCTGCAGTCTTCAGAACATAAGAACTTTAAAGGAATCTGCAGCAGTATATGTTCTACAATCCTGTCGTCAATCGGGAATTCGTCCTTTTCAAAAACCAGCATGCTGTCGTCTTCGGCTTCAGAAGCAAATTCCGCCGGGACCCATTCGTCTTCAAAAACAATCTTCAGATTATACGAAAATTCTTTCAGACATCTGGAACAACTAGCAGCAATCACAGACGATATTTTCCCATTCGCCAAGAGTGATTTGCCGACATTTTCAGCTTTTAATTCCACTTCAAGCGGGGATAAGAAACGATAAGACTCATTTCCAAGCTGCAAAGGCGGAAAATTTTCCTCATGAAAACTAAAGGTTTTTGACCCACCCTCGGCCCGCCTTACTTGAAAAACATTGACGATCACCAGCAATCACCTCGATATGCAACAACTGTAATTATAGTTATCACTTTTTTCTTTGTCAAGAAAGGATTACATCTTCTGGATGATTTCCTCAGTATCCAAGGCAATCATGAGTTCTTCGTTTGTCGGAATGACCATGACCTTGCATCTGGCTCCCCACTTGGAAATGTCCACTTCCTGTCCTCTGACCGCTTCATTTTTCTCATCGTCAATACTGACACCGATGCAGCCCAGCGTATCACAGACTGACCGGCGAATTAAAGGAGAATTTTCTCCCAGTCCGGCTGTAAATATGATCCCGTCGACGCCGTCTAGAATTGCAGCATAGGCACCGATGTATTTTTTAACGTCATGAACAAAAACATCCAAGGCAAGCTGGGCACGGTAATTGCCTTCGTCAGCAGCTTTCTGTAAATCGCGGAAATCACTGCTGACTCCCGAAAGGCCAAGTACGCCGCTTTTCTTGTTTAACAGCGCATTGACTGCGTCCCCGGAGATCCTTTCTTTTTTCATGATAAACGGAACAATGGCCGGATCAAGATCCCCCGACCGGGTGCCCATCATCAGCCCCTCCAGCGGGGTGAACCCCATGGAATTTTCGACTGATTTCCCATATTTTACGGCCGTAAGCGAAGATCCGTTACCCAGATGGCAGCTGATCAGCTTTAACTTTTCCAGTGGTTTGTCCATGACCACTGCGGCCCGCTGGCTGACATACTTATGTGAGGTCCCATGGAAACCGTATCTGCGGATCTTGTACTTTTCATACAGCTCGTAAGGTATCCCGTAGATATAAGCCTCCGGAGGCATCGTTTGATGGAATGCCGTATCAAACACCGCAACCTGAGGTGTCCCCGACATCATCTGTTCACATGCAATAATTCCTGCCAGATTGGCCGGATTATGAAGAGGTCCAAGTTCAAAACACTCTTCAATCGCCCGTTTGACCTCTTCATTCACAAGCACGGAGCCGGACACTTTTTCTCCGCCATGGAGAACTCTGTGCCCTACTGCATCAATTTCTTCCAGGGACGCTAAAACACCGAAATTCGGATCGATCACAGCCTGTAAAACCAATTTGATCGCAGCAGTATGATCCGGCAAATCAGCAACAATGACCTCTTTTTCTCCACCTTTCGGACGATGCGTAAGCATCGCTCCGGGAAGCCCGATTCTTTCCACCAGGCCTTTTGCCATCGCACTCTTCGTTTCCATATCCATCATCTGGTATTTGAGCGATGAGCTGCCGCAATTTAGCACGAGAATCTTCACAAATTACACTCCTTTACTCTCTTCCACCAATCAAGATACATTGCCTATATAGTATTGTATTTTTTTCTCTTTCTTATCTTTGTATACTCCGGTTATATAAATCACATATAGGAATACCCTAAATATGAGTGAAATAAGTAAATGATATATAAACTGATTATAAAGAGTCTATCACATCTTTGTGCCCTGTCAACCCCAGTTTAGTGTTCCGTTCTAAATACGCTAAAGGATGGTGATGGCTGCCTTGCCATTCCTAAGAATCCTGGTCTTTTTAATCCTTGCCACCTGTATGTTCATTTATCCCCAGGAAGTATTGAGTTCTGCCGCCAAAGGCTTAGCGCTTTGGGTGAATTATATCTTGCCGGCCTTATTTCCATTCTTCATTGTCTCCGAACTTCTTCTGCAGCTTGGCCTGGTCAATTTTCTGGGAATCTTGCTCGAACCACTGATGCGTCCTGTTTTTCGTCTGCCGGGCAAAGCCTCTTTTGTTTTGGCCATGACACATACTTCGGGAATTCCGATCGGAGCGATGCTGACATGCAAGCTCAGGAAAAACGGAGAGATTACACGGATCGAAGGGGAAAGACTTCTTGCCTTTACCAGCAATCCCAGTCCAGGTTTTATGTTCGGGGCCGTGGCATCCGGGATGCTTGGAAACCCTGCCCTGGGTATCATTATTGCAGGATCTGTTTATCTCGCCAACCTGCTGGTCGGTTTGATTTTCCGTAATTATGGTGTTTCATCCGAAAAGGCCATTCCAAGAACATATTCTTCCTGGAGAAAGGCTTTGCGTGAATTAAAAAACCTCCAACAAAACAATAAAACCATTGGCGCATTATTGGCTGATGCAGTCAGGGAAAGTACGTCAACGATTATCCTGGTTGGAGGATACATCATTTTTTTTTCTGTTATCACCCATCTTTTAGCAGTTACGCATCTAAGCTCCGTTCTGTCAGACACAGTCCATCTTCTCTCGGCCGGATCCATTTCTGTGCTGGAAGCCAATGCTATCATCCAGGGATTCCTGGAAACCACCTTGGGCTGTAATGCAGCCGTCCAGGCCTTTTCATCCCTGAACAGCAAGATTGGGGTTCTGGCCTTGCTGCTTGGATGGGGGGGGATTTCTGTTTTTGCACAGGTATCCAGCTTTACGGCGTCGACAGATCTTCGGCTCCTTCCATTTGTAGCCGGTAGAACCATCCATTCCTTTTTGGCGCTTCTGATCAGTCAGCTGCTGCTAAAATTCAGCGATATTCCAACCACCGGCCTCCCTGTACAGCCAACTGGAGGTGATGCTTCCTGGCTGTTGTCCTTAAGATGGAGCAGCCTGTATTTTGGCCTATGCATTTTGGCTCTGCTTTTCATTGTCTTCATGATTGGAATATGGAAAAAAGTGCACCGCCATTAAGATAAATTTGTTTATTCCTGCTCCATGGTCTGAACCCGTTCATCCCAGCGGGCCATGGCATTTAATTCTTCCCGGCTGGCCTTGATGGATTGAAAAGCCTCTCCCATTTTTGATTCAATATCCTGAAGCAGATCATCGGAATATTTCAAAGCGCCTAATTTTACTTCGCGGGAATACTGCTGCGCCTTTAAGACAATTTCTTCGGCATAAGCCCGGGATTGAGCAACAATCTCATTTTCCTGAAGCAGCTGGTCAGCCTGCTTTTGCGCCCGGTCTACAATTCTCTGCCCATCACTGCGGGCTTCTTCCATATAGCGGTCTCTTTCAGCCAAAACATAATTCGCCTGTTTGATTTCCTCGGGCAGAACGGAACGAATTCCATCCAATATTTCTAATACTGTTTCCTCATCAACCATGATCTTGCCGGTTAAAGGCACCTTGGTTCCATGGTCAAGCACTTCTTCCAACTGTTCAATGAGATCAATTAAATGATTTTCCAAAGGAATTATCCCTCCTCATGCTCTTCTTTGTTCTGAATAAACCATAACCTGGTATCTCCATATTCTCTTATTAACCTTATTTCCAGAGGGTCTATCGCATCGTCAACGGTTTCGTCTGAAGAAGTTTCAATGATGATGACCCCACCGGGATTTAAGAGAGGCTGCGTCTGCAAATAGGCAAGGGCCATGTCGGCCAGTCCCTGCCGATAAGGCGGATCAAGAAAAATTAAATCAAAGCGTTCCTGAACTGCTTGTTTAAAAAAATTCATTGCGTCCATCCGGAGTATGCTGGTTCTTGGTACTGCCCCGAGAATTTCGGCATTCTTTCTGATTGTCTCCAGGGCTGAAGTATCTTTCTCAACCAGAACTGCATGACGGCCCCCCCTGGACAAAGCTTCAAAGGAAAGGTTTCCGGTTCCCGCAAAAAGATCCAGCACTCTGGCGTTCATTACCTTGCCGGCAAGAATATTAAAAATCGCCCCTTTGACTTTATCGGAAGTCGGACGGGTATTCATGCCTTTAACAGTTTTTAAATTACGGCCTTTCCATTGTCCTGAAATAATTCGCACGATGTTTAGTCCTCTGGATATGATGTCTTCACTTTATCCTTTTATTATACAGTGATCTAACCTGATTTAAATATTTTTTTACAGGATACTCCCATTTTCTAAGTATATCATATCTGATTCCAAACGAGAAACATATTATTCCATTCCAGTATCTAATAAATCTCCGACTTGAATCTCAAATTAATATTTCATTTGATACGCAATTTGAATTTTCCACTTTATCTTTCACCCATTAATCTTCCTGATTTGAATATCTGTGTTAGAAATCCAACATACTAAAACAGATTTAAAAAGGAGCTGCTGCCGATATGAAATTATCGAACAAATCAAGCTTTCTAAAAAAAATGAATATTTCTCTCGACCTGGCGGTGGAAGCCCATGACTTGCTGCGGGGAGAAAGAGGTCAAGAGATAGCGGGCGTCATCATGAAAAAAGAAGAACTTCAAGAGGCAACTGTCACCGCAATCCAAATCACAAATGCCAAAGGCGAAAAAGAATTGGGCAGGCCTAAAGGAAATTATATTACAATCGATGCTCCGGATATCAAAGAAAACAACTACCAGCAGCACAATAAAATCGTTGCAGTATTAGCAAGGCATCTCGCCGGATTGTTAAACTTTAAGGAAGATACCAGTTTTCTGATCGTTGGTCTTGGCAACTGGCAGGCAACTCCAGACGCGCTTGGGCCCAAAGTTGTCGAGAAAATCATGGTCACCCGTCACCTTTTTCATTATACCCCCGAAGAAATTGAGGGGAAAATGCGCCAAGTGTCAGCGATATCACCTGGTGTGCTTGGACTGACCGGAATCGAAACGGCGGAGGTAATCCGCGGACTGGTTGAACATGTCCGCCCGGATTATGTGATCGCGATCGATGCCTTGGCCGCGGGCGCCCTGGATAGAATCGGCACAACCATTCAATTAGCGGATACCGGGATCAATCCTGGTTCCGGAATTGGTAATCATCGCAAAGGGCTCAATGAAGAAACCCTTGGCTGCAAAGTCATTGCTATCGGCGTTCCGACTGTTGTCAATGCTGCAATCATCGCGCATAAAACCATCGAAGAGCTTTTTGAACAAATGGAATCCGAACCTTCCCTGGCCAAAATTTATCAACAGGAAAATGAACAGGTCTTGATGAATGTCATGCAGAAAGCCTTGTCGCCTTACGAGGGCAGCCTGATGGTTACACCCAAGGAAGTTGATGAATTAATTGAAAGAAGCGCCAAAATTATTGCTGCAGCGATCAACCAGAGCATTCATCCCGGAATTGACAGCCATAATTTTGAGACCTACCTCCATTAAACAATCTACTTTTTACATCGACCCGAATAACGATAATGATTATAAGAAAAAGAATATCTTTTAACCGTAACTAAAAAACCTTTTGTTGCAGCATATCAATCAATGCTTCAACAGAAGGTTTTTTATTCCGTATCTCGTCATTCGTCATTCGTAATTCGTCATTCTTTATTCTTTATTCGTTACGTCTTCTCTGTTTTTACTTTTTCTTTTTGTTTTTCTTTGGGGAAGACCCATCTCTTGCGCAATTTCATATTTTAGATTTTCCAATTCACTTGCCGTATCTTTTTTCGTCTCTGTCATACCCTCTGCCTCCTTGAAAGTTCTGCATCAATCCATGACTGGAATGTGCCAACAAGAAATAGTATGAGCCTGTGCAAAAAAATCATACGTACTGTGACTTGTTCATCGTATAAAATTGCTCTCAGCACTAATTCACTCCGATTTTTTCTTTGGGATAAAGGCGGCTGACTTCCTGATAGGCTTTTTCGTACTTTTGAGGATCTTTCAGAACCTTTTGAAGCAGTTGATAGGCTTTTTCGACCAGCCTTCCATCAGTTCCCAGGTCTGTAAGCTTTAACTCCGGTACGCCATGCTGGCGAAGCCCAAGTAGCTCTCCCGGGCCCCGCATCTTCAAATCCTCCTCGGCAATCCGGAAACCGTCCTCTGTCTCACAAAGAACATTCAGCCGGGCACTGTCCCGGGTATTGCTGATCAGGAGACAATACGACTGCTCTTGTCCGCGTCCGACTCTTCCGCGAAGTTGGTGCAGCTGGGCAAGCCCGAATCTTTCAGCATCTTCGATCACCATCACAGACGCGTTCGGTACATTGACTCCGACTTCGACGACAGTTGTCGTAACCAGGATATTAATCTCCCCACGTCGGAAACGCTGCATGATCTCCTCTTTCTCCTGTCCTTTCATTCTTCCGTGCAGAAGCGCAACGCTGCTTCCTTCAAAAATGCGGCTCAATTCATCAGCCTTTTGGGTTGCTGAAACAAAATCCGATTTTTCTGTTTCCTCGACAAGCGGACAAACGACATAGATCTGCCGACCCGCAGCGACATGCTGCTTCAGAAATTTCTCCATGCTGGAGCGGCTGCGGTCTGAAATTTTTCTGGTGATAATCGGCTTCCTGCCAGCAGGCAGCTCGTCTAGCACCGAAAGCTGAAGATCGCCGTATAAAGTCAGCGCAAGCGTCCTCGGGATCGGGGTAGCGGTCATGACCAGGACATGCGGGTTCTCGCCTTTGTCCTGCAATAGGGTCCGCTGTCTGACGCCAAACCGGTGCTGTTCATCGGTGATGGCAAGACCGAGGGCGTTGAACCGGACGGATTCCTGAATGAGGGTCTGGGTTCCGACGACAACCTGGGCTTTTCCGCTCAAAATCTGCCCTAAGATTTGTTCCCTTTCCGGCTTACTCTGGTTCCCGACAAGGAATACAACTTTTACCCCTAAAGGTTCAAACGCGGCCTGCAGCGATTCATAGTGCTGCTGGGCAAGCACCTCAGTCGGCGCCATCATAGCGGCCTGAAAACCCGAGCCCACAGCCTGCAGCAGGGCAGCCATCGCTACCACGGTTTTACCTGATCCAACATCGCCCTGAAGCAAACGGGTCATCGGCCTCTCGATGCTCCCCATATCCCGGAATATTTCCCGGATGACTCTTTGCTGGGCGCCGGTCAGCCGAAAAGGAAGCCCGGAAACAAATTTTTGGACCAAAGCTCCACCCTGGTTTAAAACGAGACCTGCTTTCTGAGGCCCGGGGGAACGAAGCCTAGCCAGCGCCAGCTGAAGCAAAAGGATTTCCTCAACGACCAGTCTTTCGCGTGCCTTTTTCAGGTTTTCTGCGGAGTGCGGAAAATGAATTTCTTTAATGGCTTGCCGCCGTTCCATCAAATTGTTTTCCTCATACGGAAAGAACTCGTCAAAGATTCGATCAACCTGCGGCAAAACAACCTGGATGATCTCCCGGATCGTTTTCGAATTGAGACGGGCTGTTTCCGAATATACTGGAACCATTTTTTGAGCAGGACCCTCGTAAAGTCCTTTCATGATTTCGGACGCAAGCAATTCCGGGACCCTGGTGCGCCATTGTGCTTTTCCTGTCACAGTGACCTTTGTTCCGTCCGGATATTGTTTTGGAATATGTATTTGATTGAACCAGACGGCATGAATGCTTCTGCCGTCCTGTTCAATATTTAGTTTGACGACCTTGACTCTGCCTTTGGTAACCTGGCTTCCAGTTACAATCCCGTCAATCGTAACATACTCTCCGTCCTGAATATCCTGAATCCGCCGTTTCGATCGGATTTCATATTTACGCGGATAATACCGCAGAAGATCCTCAGCAGTACAAATCCCCATATTTTCGAACTGTTTGGCTCTTTGCGGTCCGACACCTTTGATATACTGCAGGTTTTGGGGCTGACTGATGCTCCCTGTCTGAACTTTAAGGCTGGTTAAGGCTTTCTCTGTGGTACGAAAGGTTCCGGATGCTTCTTCGGTCGTTGTTCCGCAGATTGTTCCAGAAGCTAGTCCAGGAGTATCTAAAGATGCTGTTTTATCTGCAGCATGATAGGTTGCTGCAGATAAATCTCCAGCTGACTTTTCGGTTACTTCCGTTTTGTCCAGCAGTTCCTGGAGTTCACGCCATAAAGCCCGTCGTTTATACGGGCTGACTTCATGATATTCCTCTGCAATACACTGCATTGAGGCAAGGTTTTCCGCGGAAAAAACACCACCCAGTTCAGCAATTAAGTCCAGTAAAAATCTGCTGAAGCCGCCGACTGCGCCTGTATTAATAAATCCCTGTTTTTCCTCGGCTTTCATTGCCCTATTCACGCTGTTTCGCCAATGATCTGATTGCAGCACATTCTCACCTTGCCAAATGATCTTTATATTTCTGAGCCGCAGGAGTGACGGCGAGTCCCCCCCGGGACGTTTCCTTAAGGCTGCAGGACATTTCCCTGCCGATTGAAGCCATTGCATCAATGACCTGATCCAATGGGATCGCACTTTTGATTCCAGCCAAAGCCATCTCGGCTGCGGTTAATGCTATAACTGCTGCCATGGCGTTCCTTTTTACACAGGGCACCTCGACCAGCCCAGCTACAGGGTCACAGACCAAACCAAGAAAACTTTTCAAAGCCAATGCTGCTGCCTGCGCTGTTTGATCGGGCGATCCGCCGCACAATTCCACTGCCGCAGCTGCAGCCATGGCAGCCGCTGAACCTATCTCAGCCTGACACCCGCCTTCTGCACCTGAGACACTAGCTCTTTCCGCAATGACCATCCCAAGGCCAGCAGATGTAAAAAGAGTCTGAACAGCATCTTCTTCCGTTGCATCCGACATTTCTTGAACTGTCAGCAGTACAGCGGGCAACACGCCGCATGATCCCGCTGTCGGTGCTGCAACGATCCTGCCCATGCCAGCGTTTACCTCAGCTACGGCCATTGCTCTGGCTGCTGCCTTGTTTACCGGATTACCCAGAATCGACTTGCCGCTTTCTCTATATTTCTCCAAAAGAACAGCTTCTCCTCCTACAAGACCTGACAATGATCTCCATTCTCCGGTCATTCCGCTTTCAACTGATTCCCGCATCACGGCATAATGGTTCTTCATTTTTTTTAACAGCTGTTCAGCCGGTATACCTGTCCTCAAACATTCCTCCTGAAGAACCATATCACTGATTTTTTTATTAAGCTTTTCGGTTTTTTCCACTAATTCACCATAAGAACGCATCTGCCAACCCCCCCGCGTCAAATGTCTATGATGGGTTCAATAAACATCACCTGCTCGATCATCGGCATCTTTTTCATTTCGCTGCTAAGAATATCCGTGATCGGCTCATCCGTCTCAATAACCGCCAGCGCATTTTGCCCTTTGCCTTCTCTGGAGACTTTCATCTGGGCAATATTAATTCCTTTGCCTGCGAGCAGTTTAGTTATTTCAGCTATCATTCCCGGGTAATCCATATAGATCGCAATTAAAGCAGGATATTCCCCGGTAAACTCCACGTCAAAGTCATTAACCGCAGTAATCAGAATTTTCCCGCCGCCCAGTGATGAGCCATTGATTTCAGCTTTTCCCCCGCCCCAGCCGGTTAGCAGGAAACGAACCGAATTCGGGTGTACATCACCCAGATTGACATTTTCAAATACCGTTTCCATCCCAGCCTCTAGTGCAATCCGCGAAGCCTCCCTGATCCGGCTATCATCCGGCTTCATCCCGAGCAGCCCTGCTGTCAAGGCAAGATGAGTTCCATGTCCCTTCCCCGTCTCAGCGAAAGAACCGTGCAGCTGGATACGGGCCTGCTTCACTTTGGCGCCAAGTATTTTCGCAGCCATAAGACCAAGCCTGACCGCCCCCGCCGTATGGGAACTTGAGGGTCCGACCATCACCGGCCCTAGCAAATCAAAAACACTCCCAACCTTCACCGGCTCACCTTCCTTCAGTAATAATTTGGGGTAATCCGTTTTCATCCATTCATCCATTTGCTATAGCTTAGTTACTTATAAAACCATTATGCTAGGGTAAGTCTGAGGGCCACAATACTGCTTTCCGGCCGTTGTGCCCTCCGTGGCGCGTCGCTCCTTGCCATCCATGGCATCGCGACATTAGGCCATCCATGGCCGTCAAAAGGCCGGGCTCGCACTCCATGCTCCGCTCACAGCAGAACTGTGGCCCCCAGACTGATCCTAAGGGTATTCAAGCCAATCTGCATGCCAGAATGCAGATCATTCTGGCGGCTATTCAGATCGTTTTATTCGTCTTCTCTCTGCATAGCCGACGTCAAGCGAGCACGAACGATGAAAGATTTAACTTGTGTTGAAGGCATCTTGGAAAGCTTGTATTAATTCCTCTGCACACGGACTGATTTAAATCAAGCTTATGATCAGTCTGCATGCCACAGTTCCGCGACAAGCGAAGCCTGGATGGCGTAGCGCGGCTTTTTGCGTCAAGGAAGACGCAATAGCCGAAAGCGGTATTGTGGCATGCAGACTTACCCAAGCAGATTGGCTTAGGAGATCTGCCCTAACAAGATGCTTTCGAAGACCTACATCGAGAAAACGGCTTGATAAAAAAAACTTCGGCCGAAGCCGAAGTTTTTTGTTTATTCAACCCCGAGAATATAATAATATAGTGGCTGTTTCCCTGAATAAACCTCGACTTCAATCTCCGGTTTTTCTTCGCTAAGCCAGTCCGTAAGCAGGATTACATCTTCTTCAGCCATGTCTTTACCGTAAAAAATGGTGACAAGATCCTTTTCACGCCAATTCATTTCCTCCAGAACATTTTTGGCAACGTCGAGAATATCTCTGCCTGTCGTCTTTATTGTTCCCTCAATCAGGCCAAGAATATCCCCTTCGGCAATCTCCAGCTCGCCATACTGCGAATCTCTGACTGCATAAGTTACTTCTCCCGAACTTACCTGTCTGAACGCAGTTGTCATATTTTGAACGTTTTCCTCCGGAAGGCTGTCGGAATTGAAAGCAAGTAAAGAAGCGATCGCCTGCGGTATTGTCTTTGTCGGAATAACGTAGATTTCCTTGTCTTCAATCAGTTCGTTGACCTGGCCGGCCGCCATGATGATGTTACTGTTGTTCGGCAGAAGGAAAATATGGCGGGCGGGGACTTTCCTAATCGCTTCGGCAAGATCACTGGTACTCGGATTCATAGTCTGACCGCCGAAAACAACCTCATCGACACCCAGACTGGTGAAGATTTGGGCAATGCCTTCTCCCATGGCGACGGCAACGATCCCATATTCCTTGACCTCTGTTGTCCCAGCCGAAGCCGCCTGGTCTGCAGGCGCCCCTGATGAAACATCCACAAGCTCTCCGGTATAAGCAGCTTCACTGCTTTCAGGCACATTTTTGGCCTGATGGGCCGCTAGCTCATTCTGGGCAAGCATATTGTGAATCTGAACTTCATGCAGAGAACCATATTTGATGGCATAATCCAAAATGAGTCCGGGGTTCCGGGTGTGAATATGGATCTTGACCACATCCTCCGTGCCCACGACCAACAAGCAGTCACCTTTGTCCAGGAGTGCCTGTCTTATAACATCGGGATCAAGGCCATTTCCTTTTACCAGAAACTCAGTACAATATGGAAATTCCAGGCTTCCAACGGCAATAATACCTGAAACCGCAGGAATCTGGACCTCCTCCTGCTGTACCTCAGCGTAACCAATTTCCTTGCCTTCCAAAGCCGAGATCCAGCCGTATAGAATAGTCAGGAAGCCCTGACCGCCGGCATCAACCACACCTGCCTGTTTCAGAACAGGCAGCATCTCAGGCGTCCTGGCCAGCGCCTCTTCACCTTTTTCACAACCAGCCCTCAAAACTTCCAAAATATCAGTCGTTCCGCTTTTTGCTTTAATATATGCACCCCGGGCAGTCTCCCTGGATACAGTAAGAATTGTTCCTTCGACTGGTTTCATTACTGCCTTGTACGCGCTTTCAACGCCCGTTTGCAGCGCATGAGCCATCTGGAGAGCATTTGCTTCGTTAAGACCTTCCAAGCCCCTGGCAATCCCTCTCATGATCTGAGACAAAATAACACCTGAATTCCCTCTAGCTCCCATCAGGGAACCTGTAGAAGCGGCACTTGCGACTTCATGCACAGAATTGCCCGTTACCTTGTCTGCTGCCAATGATGCTGCTTTGAATGTCAAATTCATATTTGTACCCGTATCCCCGTCCGGGACCGGAAATACATTCAAAGCATCAATTTCCTTCTTCCTTTGCTCCAGCAGACGAGACCCCGACCTTATCATATCTTTTAATACGTTTCCGTCAATTTTTTGAGCTATAGCGTCCGACACGGCTTTCAAAATTTATCCTCCTACTCATCCTAAGATCATCTGAGTGTATTCTCAACTATTCTAAAAATCTTACCCCTTGAACATTTACATTTACTTCAGCCACTTTTAGACCTGTCATTGTCTCGACAGTGTAGCGGACCCTGTCCATTACATTGGAGGCAACCTCCGATATTTTAATTCCGTATCCCACAATGATGTTAAGGTCTATGATCAAGTCCTCTTCCTGAAGGGTGACACTCACTCCTTTGGATAAGTTTTCCCTTTTAAGCAAACCTGAAACACCGTCCGAAATCTTTCTCGAAGCCATACCCACCAAACCATAGCACTCGATTGCTGCCGCACCTGAGATCGTAGCTATAACGTCTTCTGATATTTCTACATTTCCCAGTTTTGTTTCCATCAACTTTGCCATCTTCTTCAACCTCGCTTTCCCTATATCCGGCATAAATTTAATCTTTTGCATAATAAAATTCCATTTTGAAAGATTCACCGTTTCCTTTAATATAATTAGGATAATATACGCGGTAGCTTTCGTCAAATACTATGTGAATACCTCAGGGAACAACTCCTTATTTTTTTCTTATCAGTACCTGGTAAATGTAGTATAATATACGAATAAAACATTTGCATTTGCAGTATGTATAAAACCTATATAAACACCTATATAAACCTCGTCGGATAATAAAAACCTACTCTTGCCAATTCTTTTAAGTTCTGCTAAACTATAATAGTGTCATTTTTGGGTGAAAAGGAGGTAGAAGAAATCATGGCTAGTATTTGTGATGTTTGCGGAAAAGGAGTTTCTTCCGGGATGAGTGTCAGTCACTCCCATATTCGCTCCAAGCGTACCTGGAAACCAAACCTCCAGCGTGTCCGTGCTGTAGTGAACGGTACTCCCACCCATGTCAAAGTCTGCACAAGATGCCTTCGTTCAGGTAAAGTGAAACGAGCTGTCTAACTTCATCGTGAAACGACTGTGATTGGATTAAAACAACCCCGACTTTAAAGCCGGGGTTTTTGCTTTTCAACCCATTTTGAGGAGTAAGTTTTAAGATTAACAAGGTATCTGAACATAGACCAGAACTTTGCCTTCATGAATCTCAATCGAAATATCTTCATCCGTAAACACATTGCTGATTCCACGCGGGGAATTATGCGCAAGATTCAGCATATCCAGCTCATAGTACAGCCCTTCGGCAGATACCCGTGCATCATCGGATAAGGCGACGATCGACAACTGCTGGCCAACACTCCCCTTGATGTTCTCTTTACCCTTAAGCATCACCCAGGCATCGGATCTTGGGTCTTTCATCTTCAGCCGTCTGCCTTTTTCAGCATACGCAATCATAATCGAGATGTTCCCCATCAGGTGATCCAGCCTTTTACCGCCGGCGGCATAAAGAACGATTTCGTCCAGGAAGCATCCCTGAGAATTTAAATATGTATCCGCATAGGCCACAGCGAGCTCTAAATCCGTCTCATTTTTTTCGCAGGGATATTGTTTGACGGTTGTTTTGGCCGCTATACATTTTTCCAGATTTTCTTTTGTAATGGAATCGAGGTCCCCAATCAATACATCAGGGATTCTGTCCGAAGCGATGGCCTTGTTGCCGCCTCCGTCCGCACAGATCAACATCTCGATATGATTTCTGGTGAGTTCGCCGCGGCCCCAGGCAGCATCCCATTCTCCGTTTGCCACGACTGCAACCTTCATTGCTTAATTCCCCGGAATCTTTTACTTTTGTTGGTACCCTGTTCCTCTTTAGCGGCTTCAAGGATATCACGAATCGCCTGCTGCGGATCCGGGGAAGCAAATACAGCTGCACCGGCTACCAGGATCTCGGCCCCGGCTTTGCTTACCAGACGGGCTGTCTCAACATTAATTCCGCCATCCACCTCAATACGGCAAAGCGGGTTTACTTCCTTCAGGATCCCCGATAGTGCTACGACTTTCGGCAAGACTTCCTGAATAAACTTTTGGCCGCCAAAACCAGGGTTCACCGTCATCAGCAGCACAACATCAAGTTCCTGCAAAACATAGGTCAGCATTTCCAGCGGGGTCGCAGGGTTCAGTGCAACGCCCACATTCACCCCAAGAGATTTGATCTGCTGGATAGCCCGATGAAGGTGCCTGGTGGCCTCAGCGTGAATCGTGATGGAGTCAGCACCTGCTTTTACAAAATCTTCAACATACTTTTCAGGATGTTCAATCATCAGATGAACATCAAACTCCAGCGAGGAGACCTTGCGGAGCGATCCAACAACGGCAGGCCCTATCGAGATATTTGGGACAAAATGTCCATCCATAATATCTATATGCAGCATATCAATCCCCGCATTTTCAACAAGACTGACGTCCTCTCCCAATCTGGCAAAATTGGCAGACAGTATCGATGGGGCAATCGTCAAGGCCATAAAGATCCTCCTTCCAAACCTATAGTGCTGTTCCTTTGGCTGCATGCAGTTTCTTATCATTATTATCCGGTTTTCTGTAATTATTCTTCGTTCAGCCCTGAAACCCTTTATTAGGGTATCAAAAAAATTCCAAGTTAATTTCTGATACTAAGTGCAGCTAAGGCTTGGTGCCAGCCAAGTTTTTTTAATATTTTTTCTCATTTTCAATGACTTCTTTTAAAAACTGCAGATAGTGCTCATATCTGGAAGAATTAATAAGGCTCTCGCTCAGGGCTTCTTTTACAGCACAGTCAGGTTCCTTGTCATGAAGGCAGCTTGAAAAGCGGCATTCATGTTTAACCCGGACAAACTCAGGAAAGTAGGATTGCAGTTCCTCTCTCTTCATTTCGGGCAGGTACAGGGATGAAAATCCCGGCGTATCTGCAACAAGTCCTCCTGCTACGGAAAGAAGCTCGACGTGCCTGGTTGTATGCCTTCCCCGGCCAATTTTGTCGCTGACGTTACCTGTTTTAAGTGTCTTCCCCGGATTCAGCGCATTGATCAGGCTGGATTTGCCAGATCCGGAAGGCCCTGCTAACACAGACACATTGCCCTTGAGCCGTTCAGCAATTTCATCGATTCCTGTCAGCGTCCGATTCGACACCTGGACGACTTCATAGCCGATCCTGCGGTAATCGACAGACGGGGCTTGATTTCCAACATCCAGATCTTCCTTGGTGAATACGATCAAAATGCTGATTTCTGCTTTTCCGGCCTGAATGAGCAGCCTGTCCAGCAAATTGTAATCCGGATCCGGGGTCCTCAGGGAGAAGACCAAGAGAACCTGATCCACATTTGCAATATACGGCCTGACCAGAGAATTTTGACGTTCGAGTACCTTTTCAATCGTGGCCTTATCCCCTGTTCCTGGAAGAACCATCACCTTGTCGCCGGGAATAAATTGCTGCTTTTTCACACGAAAACGACCGCGCAGGGAGCATTCCCATACCCGGTCATCGGCGTATACGTAATAAAAGCCGGCATATCCTTTCATCAATGTTCCCTGAATCAGCATATATCCTGTTCTTTCCTCCGCTCTAATTCAAATAACGCCTGTACCTCTTATCAAAATGATTACATCAGATATTTGGATCATTTTAAGCCGGAGGCCCCGGCCCCTGAGACACAACGATGGTCACTTCCGAACCCTGCTGGATTGGTTTGCCTGGTTTGGGTTCAGTGGTAATCACGGCTTTCTCCGGAAATAAATCTGATTCTTCCATAATCGGCATTACTTTCATATCATATTTTTCTAGGTAATCCGTGGTAAATTCCAGCGACATGCCTGTAAAATCAGGCATAGCGGTAATCGTTGGTTGAATCCCTTCACTGACAAACAGTTCGATCTCCCCGTTCTTTGTCCAGGTCGAACCGGGAGCAACCGATTGCCCGAAAACATGTCCTTTCGAAACGGAAGCGCTCAGCATTGTTTTGACCGTAATATTCGTAAAACCGGCTTCCTTAAGCGTACTCTCAGCGTTTTCCTGAAGCGGATACCCGGTTGTTACATTCGGTACTTTAATGTATTCTACCCCTTTGCTGATCTCAATGTCCACTGACCTTCCAGCCTTGACCTCACTCTTCGGCTTAATGCTTTGAGAAACAATCTTACCCTGTTCAATTTCATCGCTGTAGGTTTCGGTCCTGTTGCCGAGAGTCAGACGGTCTTTGGTCAATTCAATTTTAGCTTCTTCTACAGTCTTCCCGGTAAGATCCGGAACGGTAACCACCTGTGTATGGGTGAAAACCCAAACTCCCGAGGATGCTCCGACAATTACAATCAGTGCGGCAACAGCAATCATAACCAGCATTGGAATTTTTCTCCTGCGCTTTTTAGTGCGCAGAAGTGCATCATTCTTGGCCTCATTCGGGATCACTTTATCCTTCAAACCCCTATGAACCTGGGTCTGCATGGTATCTTCATGGTCTCCGGCCTGTCTTTTTTCCCAAACAATGGTCTCTCCGGCTTCGATCCTGTCGAGGTCCTCAAGAAATTCCGCTGAACTTTTATAGCGGTCTTGAAGTGATTTGGCCAGTGCTTTCATGATCACGGTTTCCAGTTCCGGGCTGACTCCGGCAACAAGCTTCCCGGGCAGCTCGACTTCCTCCTGGATATGTTTCAAGGCAATGGTAATCGCGGTATCTCCGTCATACGGGAGCCTTCCCGCAATTAGTTCATAAAGGATGATCCCAAGCGAATAGATATCGGACTGTTCCGTGGTCTGGGAGCCCTTGGCCTGTTCCGGTGACAGGTAATGCACTGAGCCGACGATATCCCCGGTATGGGTGACGGTCGCCGAAGAGGCGGCTCTGGCTATCCCAAAATCAGTAACTTTTGCCCTTCCATCCGGTGTAATTAAAATATTCTGCGGCTTGATATCCCGATGAATAATATTGTTGGCATGTGCATGCACCAGTGCTTCAGCAATCTGACGGACAATATGAATCGCCTTATCCTGGGAAAGAGGCGCTTGTGTACGGATAATATCCTTTAACGTCTGGCCCTTGACATACTCCATGACAATATAATCTTCATTCCCGTCTCTGCCCACGTCATAGATCGAAACGATGTTCTGGTGAGACAGGCTGGCTGCAGACTGAGCCTCCCGGCGAAAACGACGGATAAAACCCTCATCGGAAGCGTACTGTTCCCGCAGGACCTTGATAGCAACGGTTCTGTTCAGTAATGTATCCTTGGCCCGGTAGACGATTGCCATCCCTCCGGCCCCGATCTTTTCTTCTATTTCATATCTTCCTCCGAACATCTTTTCCATTAGTTTTCACCTTCTTTCAATTCAAGTGCTTTCTCTATGACTGCTTTAGCAATCGGCGCTGCCGCTCCGCCGCCAGTTCCGCCATGTTCCACCAGGACTGCTACAGCTATTTCCGGATTCTCCGCAGGAGCGAAAGCAATATACCAGGCGTGGGTATCCCCGTCTCCGCCCGGTTCCGCCGAGCCGGTTTTCGCTGCTATTTGGGCCCCAGATATGGCTCCGGGAGATGCTGTTCCTTTATTGACAGCCAATACCATGCCGCTTGTTATTTTTTCTGCTTCTTCCTTACTGAGAGGCGTCAGCCAAACTTCAGGTGTCCTTTGATAGATACTATTTTGCTTGGAATCGAGCACACTGTCAATCAAATGCGGGACCATTATTTTGCCGTCATTGGCAACTCCGGCTGTGATCAAGGCCATATGGAAAGGACTAACCATCACCTGACCCTGACCGAAGGTACTCTCGGCAAACAAATTGAGGCTTAAGTTTTCCGGCAAAGGGTCATCTCTGGTAATTGAACTGATTGGAACATACTGATCAAACGGGATATCCCTGCCAAATCCAAAATTGGACACAGCCTCCAGAAAATGATTTACACCAGCTTTGATCCCATACTGAGCAAAATAAGTATTGCAGGAGTAGGCCAAAGCAAGATCATAATTGACCCAGCCATGCGCTTTATCATTTTGTTCCTGGATCGTCTGCCCGTTAATCACTGTAGAACCTTCACAATCATAGAGTTCCGTCGTGTCGAGTCCTGCCTGAAAAATGGCTGCTGAAGTAACGACTTTCATAATTGATCCTGGAGGAAACAACGAGAAAGCGTGATTCACCAGCGGACTGTCCTTCTCGGCAATAATTTTGTCCCAGTCTTGTTCAATTGCTCCAGCATCATAGCTTGGCTGACTGACCAGCGCCAGAACATCCCCGTTTTGCGGATCGATTGCCACCACTGCTCCGGTCTTGCCCTGCAAACTCTGATAAGCAGTCTCCTGTAGACGGGAATCAAGTGTCAGTATCAGGTCATTACCCGTTCTCTGCAATTCAAATGCATTCTGAATCCGTCTGAGAATGGAAGGATTCTTCATTCCGAGAAGTGTTTCCGCCTCCGTTGCTTCAAGGCCGGCAGAACCGTATTTTACTGTGGCATACCCCAGTAAAGGTTCAAACATCTCACCCTGCGGATACGTTCTGACTTTTCCGTCAGCGGTTTGCTCCGTCTTTGCCAGAACAACGCCGTTGCGGTCAAAGATGCCGCCCCGGGTAATTCTTTCCTCTAAATAAATCGCGCGACGGTTAGCTGGATTATCCAGCATCTCATCGGCCTTAACCACTTGCCAGTATACCAGACCCAGGCTTAGAAAAACAAAGCTAAAAACCATGATCAGTGCAATTTTGCGGATTCCATCGTTCATAAGGCATCTGCCTGCTTTCCGATTGGTATTTGACTCACGGAGAAAGCTGAGCTATGAGAAATGCCAGCCAGAATCCCAAGGAGTAAAAAGTGTCCGACCATGGAACTTCCCCCGTAACTCATCCAAGGCAAAGGCAGACCTGTAAGCGGAAGCATTTTGGTCACCCCGGCCAGGATGATTAGTGCTTCCACACCGATCAGAATGCCTATTCCCGCCGCCAGGATCTGGCCAAACCGGTCCACAGCTCTGGTGCTGACACAGAAACAGCGCATTACGACAATAATAAACAGACTGATGACTGCCATTGCGCCAATAAAACCAATCTCCTCAGCAATCACCGAAAAGATAAAATCAGTGTCCGCATTTGGAATCTGGTAAGCACCTATCCCATTTCCGAGACCTGTCCCCAGAAGCCTTCCCCCGCTTATGGCGAAGATCGACTGGGATATCTGATAAGCTCCGCCGCTGGCATCCACCCACGGATTAATCCAGGTAGCGACCCTTACACGAACATGATCAAACAGGAAATAACCAGCTACCCCAGTCACCATGACCAGCGGAACGGAAACCACGAGATAAAGCAGTCTTTCTGTTGCGACATACAGGATAAACACCATGAGAAGGAAGAATACCAGCGCCGTCCCAAGGCTTTTCTGGGCACCCAGCAAGCCGAGAACAAATACGCCGATAAAAACAAACGGGCCCATTGTTTTGGCATCAGGCAAAGAAAATTTCCCGACCTGAATCGTTCCAAAACGCAAAAGCTCTTTATTATCACTTAAGTAGGATGCCAGGAAAAGAAGCAGGGCTACTTTGACGAGCTCCTCGGGCTGGAAGCCCATCCCGGCAAACCTAAACCAGCTTGTCGCACCATTGATGGTGGTCCCAAATATTAGCGTCAGCAGAAGCATAAGCAAGGCCAGCATTCCCCAGAGATACTGATACTCACCAAGCTTGCGGTAATCTCGTAAAATAAAAAAGACAGCATAATAAATGATCAAGCCCAGATTCGCCCAGATAAATTGGTCCGCCGCCTGGGCAGGATTGATCCTTGCCAGAAAGACCAAGCCAATCGCGAGGATGGTCTGGACTACCGGCAGAAGATAAGGATCTCCCTGATAGCAAAAAAATATTTCAAACAAGGCACCTGCTAGGATCAAAAAAGAAAATACAGCTCCTTGCAGGAAAAAGCCGCTTTCAGTCATATCATCCAGTTTGAGTACACCGAGTCCCATCCATAGAACTACTAAAGTTAGAACTCTCAAAGATAGACGATGTAGCATGTTCTCACCGCTCCACAATACAGCATATAGCCGTAAAATTATCCGGAGCCCCCCGTTCGATCACAACATTCTTCAAGGTTTTGAGATGATCATCCCATGATTTGGCCTCGGAAAACTCCGCAGCAATCTCCTGATCACTGATCTCATTCGAAAAGCCATCCGTGCACAGAAGAAAAACATCTCCGTCCTGTACTTTAAGTTGGAAACAGTCTACATCAATGTTGAGCTCCACACCCAGCGCTCTGGACAAAACATGCTTGTGCGGATGATTTTTGGCTTTCTCCTCCGTCAGCTCTCCGAGGCGGACAAGTTCGTTTACCATCGAATGATCCTCCGATAGGAGCGTGAGGGTCTTATTTCTCCATAAATAAATCCTGCTGTCGCCCACATGACCGACAACGGCTTTATTGTCATAGATCATCAGAGCGGTCAGGGTTGTCCCCATGCCTTCCGTCCCTTCAGTCCGAAGCGATACTTCGTATACTTCACGATTGGCCTGATTCACAGCCTGAACAATCCAGTCCTGCAGATCCTGAATCTCCGAAGATTTTAATTCAGCTGCTTTTCCCTCCAATTGTTCGACCGCGATCCTCGAAGCTATTTCCCCGGCATTATGTCCGCCCATTCCATCGGCCACCGCAAAAAATGACTCCTCCGGCAATATAAGAAAATAATCTTCATTGTTTTTTCTAACACAACCGGTCTCATAGATCTTAACTGCTTTCATTTCCCCACCTCGAATAAAGAAAAGTAATGCTGCCTATCTTAATGAAGTCACCGGAAACAAGCTGGACCTGGGAGTTGATCCGTTCTCCGTTCACCCAGGTGCCATTCGTGCTCCCAACATCCTCCAGCGTTGTCATCCCTCTGTTATGCTTAAATTCAACATGATCCAGCGAACAGTAATGGTCCGGAACGACGATATCGTTGTGCTTTCCTCTTCCGATGGAAAGCCCCCGGGAATCAATCTTGATCTTGCGTCCTTTGGGCAGCTTTTCAGCTCCGCTTAAGACCTCGATACAGCCAAGATCAGATTCGGTCTTGCTCATGATTCCCTTCGACCTTAAATCGGCCAGCATAACCGTCAATATCCGTAAGAGAAAAAGATAGATGAAACCAACAAAGACAATCCTTCCAATTACCGTAAGCATTTGCATTCAATCACCGACTTTACTTATCTACATGAAATTGAAAATGCGTTTGTCCGGCCTTTATCCTGTCTCCAGGATTTACCATATAGCGGTCAACCCTTAATTTGTTCAGATAGGTACCGTTGGTACTGCCTAGATCCTGAACAAACCACCTTCTATTCTCTGTATAAAGCTTCAAATGGTGACGGGATATCTCCAGGTCTCTGACTTCAATATCACAATCTTCCTGGCGTCCAACAATATACTCTTCCTTATCAAGATCGTAAATGTCACCTTCGTTTGTCCCTTTTATAACTTCGAGATAAGGATGAATTTTCCTGCTGACTGTTTTGGATGATGCCATGATTAATCTTGCAGCATCCGCCAGGACTGTTGTTTTTTCCATTTCTTCATCTTCCGCAGGCAGTTTTTCTTCGTTAATCCGCCAATTGGCGACAACAGAATCTTTAAACTCAACCTGGGTTTTCATTAAGCCAGCATCCATCTTCTCTGAAGGCTGCATCCGCACAACCGGAAGCGCCAAAAAAGTGTAGCCCTGCCTGGTCCCTTCGTCATAGAGATGTTTGGCCAGTTCCACCAGCAGTGTCTCTCCAAAACTTTCCAAGACCGCATAATCCTCAGGGCTTAAACTTACGGTGTAAACATTCGGGACATAGACATGGGATATGCTGACCTGTTTATTTTTCAGCATGATTTTATTTAGTTCTCTGGCAACCTGAACAGGCTGAATTGTGCCCACCGACTTGCTGAACAAAAATGTAGCCATCTGTTCGGCAATCGATTCAACTTTGTTTAAGAGACGCATACTCCTCACACTCCAAACGCTGCCTAAGCTGACCACAGGCTGCGTCAATGTCCAGACCTTTTTCTTCTCTGATCGAAACAGGAATCTTGCCCATTTCGAGAACCCTTTTGAACATCGTTAACCGCTCTTTGCCCGCTCTTTGGACGTCGCTGCCGATTACCGGATTAATGGGGATCAAATTGACATGGGCCAGCATGCCCTTAAGGAGAACGACCAGTTCTTCTGCTTCCTCTTTGGAGCCATTCTGTTGGTGTAAAGCAAACTCAAATGTAACTCTTCTGTTCGTCTGACCGGAATAATACCGGCAGGCTTCCAGCAGTTCCTGCAATGGATATCTCCTGTTGATAGGAACCAGCGTATCCCTGACTTCATTTCTGACTGAATGAAGCGATACAGCCAAACCGACTTGCGGGTTGTCCTGTGCCAGCTGAATGATCTTGGGGGCAACACCGCTCGTCGAGATGGTCATTCTCCGCATGCCGATATTCTGACCGTTCTCGCTGTTCAGGATTCGAATCGCTTTCATCACCGCATCATAATTAAGAAAAGGTTCACCCATCCCCATGAAAACAATATTGGTTACTTTGAATTCCGGATCTTCCTGCTGAAGCAGCCGGCTGATTTCGAGCACCTGTCCGGTGATCTCTCCTGCAGTCAGGTTTCGGCGGAATCCATCCATTCCGGTTGCACAGAAAGGGCATCCTACAGGGCATCCTACCTGAGTCGAGACACATAGCGTGTGTCTGTCCCGGCTTGTCAGATGATCATAATCCATCAGCACCGTTTCAATGCTTTCTCCATCAGCCAGACGGAATAAAAACTTCCGGGTCCCATCGGCAGAACGCTGCACTCTTAAAACAGTCAGCGGCTGGATAAAGAAAACCCTGTCAAGCCGTTCGCTGTCCTGTTTCCCGATATTCTTCATTTCATCCCAATGATGGACTCCTCTGGCATTAACCCAGTTGAAAACCTGATTGGCCCTGAACTTTTTTAAGCCGTTTTCGAGGCATACTGCACGCATTTCTCCTTCAAGACAGCCGCGGCAATCCAGCTTTTCCATAATTAGTATTATTCTCCCAATTTCATCATTTTAAACATATTTCTCCGTCAGACGTAAAGCTTTGTCAAGTAGAGCACATAGGCTTGCTATAAAATCTTCTTGCCGCTCCTTGCTATCCGTAGCATCGCGTCACTAGTCCATCCGTGGCCTTCGAAACTTAGCGATAAAGAATCCATCCATATTGTGATGATGAGGCAGGATCTGCCATACCCCTTTCCGGAGTTGTTTCAGATCTCTCTCCTCTGCTGCAAAAGGCAAACTTCCCGACAAGTCGACGGAAACAAACTCGGGCTTAAGCTGCCGGAAAGCTTTAACTACTTCAAAGTTTTCTTCCGGCTCCGTGGTACAGGTCGAATAAACAAGCTCTCCGCCTTCCCGCACATGATCGGCAGCTTTCAGCAGGATTGCCAGTTGGAGTTCTGGCAGTTTGCTGATCTCGTCTTCTCTCTTCTGCCAGCGCAGATCGGCTCTTTTTCTAAGCACACCCAAGCCCGAACAGGGCGCATCGACCAGGACCCGGTCAAATTCATCTCCGATCCCTTCCAAAATCCGGGCGTCGCCCTCAATTGTTTTTATGATCGTAATTCCGAGCCGCTCGGCTGATTCCTTAATCAAATCAAGTTTTTGGGGATACATATCTACAGCAACAATGGTTCCCTTGTTTTCCATCAATTGCGCCAGATGGGTTGTCTTTCCTCCCGGGGCACTGCAGACATCCAATACGCTGTCCCCTTCCCGGGCTCCCAATATATGAGCAGCTAACTGAGAACTTTGATCCTGAACCGTGAAATATCCGTTTTGGAATTCCCGAAGTTGGTCCAATCCGCCAAAATCTTTCAGAATTAAGCTTTCCGGTGTGTATTCTCCGTCCGTGACCTCAATTTCCTGGCTTTCCAATAAGGTTTTTAATTCCTGCCTTGTTGTCTTTAGGGTGTTTACCCGGATCGAAGTAGAGGAAGGTTCATTGTTGGCTTTGAGCAAAGCTTCTGTTTCTTCCTGCCCCCACCTTGTCAGCCATCGCTTGATCATCCATTCAGGATGGGAATATTTGACCGAAAGATAGCGGACCGTTTCCCTCTTTTGGTCTGGCCATTCAAAATTCCAGCCTGTTTCAGCCGCCTTACGCAGGACACTATTGACAAGGGGGGCATAGGTTTGGTTGAGCTGGTTCATCAGGTCAACACTCTCATTGACTGCGGCAGGCGCCGGCACTCTGTCCATAAGTAGTATCTGAAAAACACCGGTCCTTAAAACAGCCCTGACTTCCTGCGGCAGTGCGGACATCGGCTTCGTCAGATGTTTTCTCAACGCATAATCCAGCGTCAATTTATTTTTTAATACCCCGTTGACCAAAGCAGTAGCCAGATTCCTGTCCCGGCTCTGGGTCAGTCCGGAAAGCTGGGAACGCAAAAGAAGATTGGCATAGGCCCCCTCCCTCTCGACCCGCGTAAGAATACGCACGGCTATCAGCCGTGCGTTTTGATCGTTTATGCGTTTCCGCGTACGTTTGGTTTTTTCTTCAGTAATAGGATTATTCTTCTCCGTCATTTTTCTATCCCAATCTTTTTTATTCTCTTAATTCGGTATTAATCATCCCGGCCTTGGGCAATCAATACAAAGCGCAGCAAGGTCAGAATCGCAGTCAGTGCTGCGGCAACATAAGTCAGGGCGGCTGCACTCAGCATCTTTTTAGCGCCTGTCATTTCTTCTGCATCTTTAATAATACCGCTGTCTCCCAGAAAAGCTAAGGCCCTGTTGCTGGCATTGTATTCAACAGGAAGCGTAACGATCTGAAACAGGACCGCAAACGCAAAAACATAAATCCCGATATCCAGCAAGAAAGATATCGACGGTAGGAACAGGCCAAGAAGAATCAAAACAGGCCCTGCCTGGCTGCCAAATGAAGCTACAGGTACAAAAGCTGTCCTGATTTTCAACGGAACATAGCTGTCGGCATGCTGTACGGCGTGACCTGTCTCGTGGGCAGCAACAGCCAGCGCCGCAATAGATGTGCTGTTATATACACCGCTGCTGAGCCTTACAACATGAGTCCTCGGGTCGTAGTGGTCCGTAAGGTTACCAGCAACCTGTTCTACCTGAACATCATAAAGCCCATTTTCATTTAGCAGGGCTCTGGCCACGTCCGCACCTGTTGTACCTGAACTGCTTCTGATTTTGGAATATCTGGAGTAAGCACCGCTGATCTTGGCCTGAGCATAAACAGTTAGAATAATCGCTGGAATCAGTAGTATCATTGTGTAATCTAAGTAAAACATAAATCTTCCTCCTTAAAAAGCCAGTCCTGCTCAAATAGCATAGGAATCATGCTTCTTATCTATAATTCAAGGCACTTAAACAATCATTGTTTTAACTATTAGAAGTATATCCATTTATTCTTAGATTTTGCTTAAAAGAAGGAAAGACGAGCGCGATCGTTTACTCAAAGCGCTCGTTCGCTTTAAGTCTGTATCCGTTATAAAAGTCCTGGGCACGCATTTTCTTTTTCCCGGCAGGCTGAAGCTCTGAAATTTTTAAAATACCTTCTCCGGTCTGGACCAGCAGTCCTCCCTTAGCAAGGGACAAAATGCTTCCCGGCAAAGTATTTTGCGCAGTCTGTCCGTATAAGGCAGTTTTTCCGGACAGCTCACTTAGCCATATTTTAACCTGTTCTCCCCGGAAAAGCGTAAAAGCACCGGGCCAGGGATTCAGCCCGCGAATCCTGTTATGGATTTTGGCTGCGTCCCAGGACCAATCCACCTGCTCATGTTCTCTTTTCAGAAGCGGTGCATACGAAAATGCTTTAGGCTGAGGTACCGGCCGAACGGTCCCATTCTGCAATCCTTCGAGTGTATCAAGCAACGCCTTTGCGCCGATTCGGGCCAGCGCATCGTAAACTTCACCCGTTGTGGCCTCCGGTACGATTGCATATTCTTCGCTGATAAGCATTGCGCCCGTATCCAGACCTTCGTCCATCAGCATGGTTGTAACACCGGTTTTAGACTCTCCGTTCATCACGGCCCAGTGGACCGGAGCTGCTCCGCGATAAGCCGGAAGCAGTGAGGCATGCACGTTAATGCATCCAAAAGACGGTATTCCCAGAATCTCTTTGGACAGGATTTGTCCGAAAGCGACCACCACAATGCAGTCCGGCCGCAAATCCCTGATCTGGCCGACCACTTCGGGTGTTTTGATCCTGGCAGGCTGAAATACAGCAAGTCCATACTTTTCAGCAAGTACTTTGACCGGACTCGCTTTTAATTTGTTTCCTCGTCCCGCAGGTTTGTCGGGCTGGGTAAAAACGCCGCGGATTTGATGTCCTGAAGCATAGAGCGCCTCCAGAACAGGCACCGCAAAATCCGGTGTTCCCATAAAAACAAGCCGCATCTGACACTGTCACTTCCCGTTCCGTATTCTAAATGCAAAAACTTTCTCTTCGCGCATTTAGTAAATCTTAGCCATAAATCTTATACCCCATATTTTGTCTGCGTGCTACAATTTCAACGTCAAGCGGAGCATGGAGTTCGTAGCGCGGCCTTTTGACGGCCATGGATGGCCTAATGTCGCGATGCCATGGATGGCAAGGAGCGACGGGTCAAGGATGACACAACGGCCGAAAGCGGAATTGTTGCACGCAGACAGATCCGAGATACTAAGGTACTACACATTATAAATCTTGTCTGCAATATCGACGAAAAGTATCCCGTCAAGATGGTCTGTTTCGTGCTGCATCGCTCTGGCCAGGAATCCATCGGCATGATATTCCTTCATCTCTCCATTGCGGTCCATGGCCTGAACTACCACTTCGGCTGCTCGTTTCACCCTGCCAGTCTTATTTGGGACACTTAAGCATCCTTCTTCATCTACTTCCGAACCGGTCTTTTTAATAATCATCGGATTGATCAGTTCTAAAAGACCGTCTCCGACGTCGATCACCACAACTCTTTTGGATACGCCGACCTGGGGAGCTGCCAGCCCTACCCCTTTCGCCTCATACATGGTCTCAGCCATGTTATCGAGCAATTTAATGATATTCGGGGTAATTTTCTTGACTTCTATTGCTTTTTCCCGCAGAATGTCTTCTCCAATTTTTACTATCTGGTAAACGGCCATTGCTGGATCCGCTCCCTTCTCACACAATTTCTGAAATAATATCCCATAAAAAAACCATATAATAGAATTATACATTTCTGAAAGCCTGAAAGCAATTAACACCTTAAGAGCGACGTGTCAGGGATGACATAACGGCCGAAACCGATACTGTGACATGCAGACCTACCTCAAATATGTTGTATTTAAGATAGCGGATTTACCTCAATACTGATATTGATCCCTGAGCTGGCCGTTCCAAGATAGAAAGCGCGGACTCCTTGATGGACGATCCTGCGGAGGACCGCTGGGTTCTTTCCTTTGACCGATACCTGCCAGCGAAATTCATTCTTCAGCCTGGTCAAAACAGCCGGTGCCGGGCCAAGAATCACATATTCCTGATCCTGTTCAGCAAGCACCAGGCGGATGCTGTTGGCCAGGTCCTGAGCCGCTTTGATTACCCGATCTTCTTTTTCATGAAAAATCATGATCCTGATGATATGAGCAAACGGCGGATAACTTTGCTGTTTCCGGTAAGCGATCTCTTCCCAAAAAAAGGCTGCATAATCCTGTTTGGCTGCCCGCAGGATCGATCTTTCTTCAGGTGAATAGGTCTGGATCACCACTTCGCCGCCTTTAGTCCCACGTCCTGCCCTTCCAGCAACCTGAGTCAGCAGCTGGAAAGCTCGTTCTCTGGATCGAAAGTCGGGCATATTGAAAAGTTGGTCGGCAGAGATTACACCGACAAGGGTAACGTTCGGGAAATCCAGCCCTTTGGCCAGCATTTGGGTCCCGACAAGAATCGGAACCTCTCCGCTGCGAAAGCGTTCTAGAATTCTATTGTACTCCCGGGAACCGGAGGTCGTATCCGTATCCAGCCGTAAGACTTCAACTCCGGGAAACAAAGCAGAAACCTCTTCTTCAACTTTTTGGGTTCCCTGGCCGAAGAAACGGATAAACCGGCTGTTACATTCCGGGCAGCGGTGAAAAACATCCTGTTGATAATTGCAGTAGTGACAGCACAACCGCTGATGATGACTGTGATATGTCAGGGAAACATCACAATGCGGGCAACGTGCGACATACCCGCATTCACGACAAAATACAAAAGTCGAATAACCTCTGCGGTTCAGAAAAAGGATACTTTGTTCTCCGTTGTCGATTCTCTCCTGAAGCTTGTTTCTGAGTAGCATGGAAAACATTGTTTTATTGCCGCTGGCCAGTTCTTGTTTCATATCCACAATATCGACAGCGGGTAACGCCCGTTGGTTGAAACGTTCTTCCAGTGACACAAGACCAATTTTATCCCTTTGGGCCGCCGCATACGCTTCCAGGGATGGGGTAGCGCTGCCCAGAAGCACAAGCCCGCCTCTGTCTTCCATCCTTTTCCGGGCGACGTCCCGGGCATGATATTTGGGGTTTTCATCCTGTTTATAAGCGTTATCGTGTTCCTCATCCAGTATGATCAGCTTAAGGTTTGACAGAGGCGCAAAAACAGCGGAGCGCGCTCCGATAATCACGCGCTTATTCCGTTGCAGAATTTGCTCCCAAATTGCTAGTTTATCGCCGGAGCTGATGCCTGAATGAATAATTCCGACAATATCTCCGAACTGTTCCAGAAATATTCTGGAGATCTGAGAGGTAAGTGAAATCTCAGGCACAAGCAGAATAACATCGCCGCCTTCAGCCAGTACCTTTGCCACCAGCTCTTTATAAACCGCTGTCTTGCCACTGCCGGTTATCCCATGGATCAAAACCGTTCCGCCATCATTTTTATTGCGAAACGCCAGAATATCCTGGAAAACTTTTTCCTGGGCAGGACTTAATGCGCCTGTAACGTGCCGAACGGAACCAGCTGTTATCTGCTCAATATTGTTTCTCATATCGACGTCTATGTCTTTATCTGTGTCTTTATCTGTGTCTATATCTGTGTTTATATCTATGTCTATATCAATTTTATTCTCTATGTTATTTTTTTTTCTTTCATTCACGTCGGAACTGCCTGCTTTTCCGGAAAACCGTATTTCTTTTTTGATCCATCCCTGCTTAAGCATATCCTCAAGCAGTTCTTTCTTCGCTCCGCTTCTCTTTACCAGGACATTTTCCGGCAGGCCTCCCCGGCGCGACCTGTTAAGGGTTTTTAAGACCTGAAATGTATCCGGATCGAGAAGCTCCAAAACTTTAACGTCCTCATCGTCCATGCTGGCCATGGAAGTCATCCAGGTTTCTCCCTTTCCCTTTAAAAAAGGCCACACAGAATGAAGGGCTTGCGCTTTTGGGCAGATCGTCGTCTCCGAAAGCCAGCAGGCCAATTCTATGAGCTCCGGTGGAATCAGACAGTTTTCCTCCAGGACCGCTTCTATGCTGCGGAATCTGGGCTCACCGTCGAGTTCAGGCGGGTCGGAACTGATACTGACAACGAGGCCCCGGACTTTTCTGTGCTTAAGCGGGACAACCACCATCATCCCTGCATGAATTACGAGATTGTCCGGAATGTAGTAATGAAAACTCTGATCAAGACGCCTGTTGGCGACATCGATCAGCACCTCTGCGTATCCGCTCAATTTAAAAGGCTCCTCCCTGCTGATGTTAAAAAATAGGATGCTGTATCAATTATAGCAGATAACCCGTCATCTGTTCATGCCGAAAAATCTCTGATATGACGGCGTTCCTCGGGCGTCAGCCTAAACTGTTCCATAATGAATTCATCCAGGATTTCAAACAGATCTTCCCCAATGATAATTCGGTCCGTTAATTGCAAGATATGGTCAATCACTGCCTGTTCCCATAAGGGCAGCGGAAGTAGTTCCATATCTCCCCGGAGTACTTTCAGGGTATGAAATTTCTTAGAGAAAAGAAATTGATAAAGGCTGCTGTTAAATAAAGCAAGAATTACTTTCACCGGATAGTTTCCTGGTTCGGGGATCAGGATATTGGCACTGTTCAGCGTAAGACTGCCTTGATCATCATAGGCAAAGACAAGTCTTTCAGAAATGAAACGGTAAATCAGCTTCTCCGCCGCCCTATATTTTTGTTCCGGTGCTGTCTGCTGGAACTTGTCTGGCTGAAACCGTAAAAAAGAAGACGGCTTCTTAAGAACAAATCTGTCCACATCCGAGCCTTTGTAGACCGGCTCAGTACCCTGTTCTTTTGTCTGAAGCAGGTATCTCCTGTTATCTCCGGTGACGATTCCCAAGGCCCAGTCGGCTTTATCTTTCAGGTAAGTATGTCTGATGGAATAGACCTTGCCGAAAATGACTTCGTCCTGGCTGTTTAGGTAAATATCAAAAATATGCCAGGCATTCCTCCGGAACCTTTCCTGGGAAACCAGGTATTCCTGTTCCGGAAATTTCACCAGGATTTGATTCTGCTCCGATGGCAAGGCTTTTCTGAGATCGAGGCGGACCACGGCTGAGAAGACATTTTTAAATCTCCTGCCCAGATATTCGATCCTGATGATCTGGCAATTCTCAAGCAGATATCCTCTGATATCGGCATGAGCACGGATGTTCAGAATGGATTCTGGCAGAATAAACGAGACAACCCCTCCATCTTTCAGCAGATCAAGACTCGCCCTGAGAAAATAAGAAAAGGACTCCCCGGAAGTTATTTCCGGAAACTCCACAGCCATTTTCTGGCGGACACCCAGATCAATCTCCGCTCCCCACGGAGGGTTCGTGGCTACAAGATCAAATTTCCCGAAAGCGGAAGATTCCCGTCGCATATCGGTTAAAGTATTGCAGTGAATAACGTTAGGCTGAAAATCCCGGGAACATGTCAACAGAAGATTGAGTCTGGCAATCCTTACCGATGTCAGATCGAGGTCCATCCCGTAGATGTTTTCGGGCTCGTCCATATTCCGGGCAAAGGATAAAAGATACTGTCCCGTGCCGCAGCAGGGATCAAGCACCTTCTGTCCGCTGCGGATATAAGCCCGGACAGCATCATCCGTGATGCCCGGCGGAGTAAAGTAAGAGCCAAGGCGGGATTTATTCCCCTCCATGGTCAGCGCTTGATAAATGAGACCAAGTATATCGTCTTCAAAAGGGAAACAGATATTAAAAAGATATTCAAGGTGCTGAGAATCCGGCCTTCCGTTCGAAGACTTCAAAGGAGCTTCCAAAGAAGATTTCTCAGATGCCCGGAGGATATCCTGATAGAAATTCTTTAGCTCCGTGCGGACATGCTGGCGCTGGAAAATAGCTTCCGGGAAATCAATAATCTGTTTCAGGTCGTCGGACAATATGTCTCCCGAGCTCCGAAAAAGATTCAAAGCCAAAATGAAGACTGCCCATCCCCGGTCTATGTTGTGCCGGAGCAGATATGCCAATAGATCCACGATCTGCTTACGTGTTCTTTCGTTAGAGATGTATTCCATCGGAGTAAAACGTTTATCAGCGCTGACTTTGTTTGCCCTTTTTCTTAAGCGGTCAAGCTCTCCCCGCGTAATTTTTTCCCGAAGTAGGATCACCTCAGCAAGATCAAAGACCTTTCCGTCAGGATCTGAAGGATGGAGATAGCCATGCCGGACCCAGTTGCGGATACTTGGCACAGATACCCCCAGAATTTCAGCGGTTAACTTTGAATCAATTGAATGATTATCCATTTCTGTATTCCTGCCGTTTTAGATTTAAGCTAGTACCTACAATTTTAGGGGTTACAAGGTACTAGGTTGCCTTCCTTCCTGGTTTCCTGACTGTTCACCGCATAGAAAAGAGAATCGAGGTTGCGGACTAAGTCCTTCGCAATCTGCGGTTTGTTCATCGTATAGATATGGACACCGTCAATATCATTCGCAAGCAATTCCACAATTTGTTTGGTCGCGTAAACAATACCGGCATCTTTTAAAGCTTCCATATTATGCTCAAATTTGTCAAGTATTTTAATCAGTTTTTGCGGCATCCGTGCATTCGACAGTGCAAGTATTCTTTCAATCTGACCCCGGTTAGTGATCGGCATGATCCCTGCCAGAATCGGAACATTGATGTTTAGCTTAGCAACTTTCTCCTGAAAACGGAAGAAGGCGTCATTGTCATAGAACAACTGTGTAACAAGAAACCCCACTCCGGCATCCACTTTCCGCCGAAGATTTTCAATATCCTGGTCTTTATTGGGACACTCGGGATGGCCTTCCGGATAACAGGCGCCGCCCAAGCAGAAAGAATGTTTAGCCTGGATATACGCGACAAGATCGGAAGCATATTGAAAATCCCTTGCCCTGCCGGTCTCTTCCGAGCCCTTCGGAATATCCCCCCGTAAAGCGAGAATATTGCAGACATTGCTGTCTGCCAGCTGCGTCAGTGTTCCCTCAATTTGTTCTTTGGAAGAGGTAATACAGGTCAGATGGGCCAAAGAATTAATGTTATATTTATTTTCAACAATGGATGCAATTTCTGCGGTCGTTTTGCTGGTACTTCCTCCGGCACCGTAGGTAACACTGATAAAATCAGGACGGAGTGGTGCCAGGGCATCAATCGTATCGTAAATGACCTCTATAGATGAAGTAAGTTTTGGTGGAAAAATCTCAAAAGATACAACCTTCTTCTGTTGGAACAATTCACTGATAAACATTCTAAAACCTCCTTCATCTTGAATTCGATTAAAATTCATTCAGTTCCGGTTGGAATAAGCTCCGGAATTGAATCATCACATGTTGAGTCCTTTAATCCCTATGTCGGTGCGGAAATGGGCATCAGGGAAATCGATGCTGTCGACTAGTGCATAGACATTCTCCCTGGCTGCCGCGATGGATGCATCACGGACGGTAACTCCAAGTACCCGGCCTCCTGAACTGACCAATTTTCCGTCTTCCATCTTCGTGCCGGCATGGAAAACTACCTGATTTTCTTGGGTCACCGCAAGACTGATAGGAATCCCCTTCCTGTATTCACCCGGATAACCTGGAGCTGCCATGACCACACACAGCGCGGTGCCGTCATACCATTCGACTTCGACTTCAGACAGTTTCCCGTCGATACACGCTTCGAAGATCGGGATCAAGTCCGACTTGAGCAGGGTCATCACAACCTGTGTCTCAGGATCACCGAACCGGACATTGTATTCCAGGAGTTTTGGGCCTTTGGCCGTAATCATTAAGCCTAAAAACAGCACACCAGTAAATGGGGTTCCTCTTTGGCGCATAACTGAAAGCGTCGGCTGAGCGATCGTATCAATAACCTCCCGTTCCAATGCTTTGGTCCAGAAAGGAGGCGGAGAATAAGTCCCCATTCCGCCTGTATTTAACCCCATATCCCCGTCGAGTGCTCTCTTGTGATCCTGAACGGGAGTCATCGGGAGAGCCTTTTCACCATCGCAAAAGCACAGCAGGCTGACCTCCTGCCCCTCCAGAAATTCTTCTACCACGACCTTGTCTCCGGCAGCACCAAAGGCTCCGCCCATAATGGTCTCGATACCTTCAAACGCCTCTTCCAGTGTAGCTGCCACAATAACTCCTTTGCCTGCTGCCAGACCATCCGCTTTAATGACAATCGGAGCGCCGGTTTGTCTGATGTATCTTTCTGCTTCGCTCTTCTCGGTAAAAGTCCGGTAGTCTGCTGTCGGGACCTTCGCCTGTACCATAATTTCCTTTGCAAAGGCCTTGCTGCTTTCAAGCGTCGCCGCCGCTTTGGACGGGCCAAAGACTCTGAGTCCTGCAGCCTGAAAAGCGTTGACAATTCCCAGACTAAGCGGTTCCTCAGGACCAACAACCGTAAGATCAATCCCTTCATCCTTGGCAAAGTCAACCAAAGCGTCAAGTTCATTGGCCTTGATTGGGACATTCCATTGCGCTGTTCCTGCGTTACCCGGAGCTACAAAGAGTTTCTGACAAGAAGTGCTCTGATTGATTTTCCAGGCAAGGGCATGCTCTCTTCCTCCTGAGCCTACAAGCAGAATTTTCTTCCCGTTTTTTTGACAACCAGACAAGTCAGCCATCCTTTTTCCACCTCAATAAGTAATATTTATTCCTAGTGCTCAAAATGTCTTCTTCCGGTATGGAGAATGATCATTCCCAGCCTGTTGGCTGTTTCAATCACTTCTTTGTCCCGGATGGAACCACCGGGATGAACAATAGCTTTGATCCCATGGGAATGAGCCAGTTCGACCGTATCCGGAAACGGTAAGTAAGCATCGGAAGCCATATAGGCACCCTGTGCTTTTTCTGCGGCCTGCTCTAAAGCAATTTTTGCCGAGCCGACCCTGTTCATCTGACCGGCCCCAACGCCGATGACCTGTCTTTTCGCTGAAATAACGATCGCATTGGATTTGACATGCTTGCAGGCTTTCCAGGCAAACTCCAGTTCAGCCAGATCATCTTCGGTGGGCTTGGCCTCCGTAGCAACTTCCCATTCGGCAAGGGGCGTCGTCCCCTCATCCTCATCCTGAACCAGGAAACCGCCGTTTACCGTACGGATTTTCCAGCCCCGGGTCTTACCGCACGCTTCCCTGCCAACTGCAAATAAGCGAAGGTTCACCTTCGCAGCCAAAATCTCCTTCGCCCGCGGGCTGAAATCAGGAGCAATGACCACCTCATAAAATTTTTCTTTAATCGCTTCAGCTGTGGCCTCATCTACTACGCGGTTAAGCGCAATAATTCCGCCGTATGCTGAAACCGGATCCGCTTCCAGCGCTCTTTGATAAGCTTCCAACAGCGAGTTTCCAAGCGCAACACCACACGGATTGGTATGTTTAATGATCACACAGGCTGTCTTGTCATATTCTGCAGCAATTTTCCACGCTGCGTCCATGTCCATCCAGTTATTATAGGACAGCTCCTTGCCCTGAAGCTGCTGGCCGTAGGCAAGTGTCCCTTTTCCGGCCTCCGGGTCCGCATAAAAGGCCGCCTGCTGCCCGGGATTTTCTCCATAGCGAAGATCCTGCACCTTAGCCGCCACTACACGGAGATGCTGCGGAAAAGAGGCTTTTGTATCGATTTGGCCTTCCAGATATCCGGCAATCAGACGGTCATATTCCGCCGTATGCGCAAACGCTTCGGCTGCAAGTTCTTTCCGAAAGGCCAATGGGATGCCACCGTTCTCCCTGAGGCTCTCAAGCACCCTGCCGTAGTTTTCCGGATTGACAATAATAGTTACTCTGTTGTGATTCTTCGCAGCCGAACGGACCATGGTCGGTCCGCCGATATCGATATTCTCGATCGCTTCTTCAAAGGTAACCCCTTCTTTAGCAATTGTTTCTCTGAAAGGGTAGAGATTTACGCAAACTAAATCGATAAAATCAATTCCGTTTTCCGCGCACTGAGCCCGGTGTTTCTCAGTATCAATCGCGAGGATTCCGCCGTGAATCTTCGGATGGAGGGTTTTAACCCTGCCATCAAGGATTTCCGGAAACCCTGTAATTTCGCTGACATAACGAACAGGAATATCCGCTTCTTTCAATGTCTTATACGTACCGCCAGTTGAAATCAGTTCAAAGCCCTCGGCAACAAGGCCTCCGGCAAATTCCACGATGCCCGTTTTGTCCGAAACACTGATCACTGCCTTTTTCACCATGTCCAACCCCCTATCATAATTTCTCGGAGATTTCCTCAGAATAATCCTAAAATTATCCTTTAGAACAAACCCCGAATAATCCTTAAATGCGCCGATACAATCGTACCATCTCAACCTAAATCTTATATATCCTGACGGCATATTTCTCGTAATACTACGTTGTCTTGCAGCTCCTTGCCTTACAAGAAATCTGCTCGCCATTATATGATAATTTTAGGGTTGACAAGGTACTCGCAATTATGAATCTCTGAGGACAATCACTCTTCTTCCCTCTCTTTTTATCTTCCCATGCGCAATCAGTCTGACTGCCTCTGGATATATCGTGTGCTCGACTTTCAGAATTCTTGCAGCCAGCTGGTCGGCATCATCCTCAGCAAAAACCGGCACCGTCTCCTGCAGGATAATCGGTCCGGAATCCATTCCCTCGTCCACAAAATGCACCGTGCAGCCGCTGACTTTAACACCATATTCCACTGCCTGTTTTTGGGGATGTAAGCCCGGAAAAGACGGCAGCAGCGAAGGATGGATGTTCAGAATCGGATATTCGGCCCTGCGGATAAAATCCGAGCTTAACACCTGCATGTAACCGGCCAGAATCAGCAGTTCCGTACCGATGACTTCAAGCCAGTTTAAGATATCCGTTTCCTGAGAGCTATTGTCTGCATAGCTTTCCCTCGGAAAAGTCCGGACCTGAATACCGAATCTTTCTGCCCTAACCAGAGCCTCTGCGTCTATTTTATTCGAACCTACGCCGACAAATTCTACAGGGAGCTGGCCATCCTGCCATTCGTCCAGCAAGGCTTGCAGGTTGCTGCCACGCCCTGAAGCGAGTACGGCTGCTTTCATCGATAGCTCACTCCTTGACCGGAAATCACACTGCCTATCCTGATCGGCTCTTCGCCGTTTCCAGCCAGAATATCCATGGCCTGCTTTTCATCTTCAGGATGAATGATCAGAACAAACCCGATTCCCATATTAAACGTCCTTAACATCTCCTCATCTTCAACATTGCCAAGCTTTTGCATTAACTCAAATACCGGCGGAACTTGCCACGCGGAAGTGACGATCTCCGTTCCGAGTCCGGACGGCAGAACCCTTGGAATATTTTCAGTCAGACCGCCGCCGGTAATATGTACCATACCCGGAACAGTCATCTTATCCAGAAGGGCCAGCACTGACTTTACATAGATCCTGGTCGGGGTGATCAATACTTCCCCGAGCGGCCTCCCGAGTTCCGGGAATACCTTGTCAAGCGGGTATTCCGCAAAAATCTTGCGGACCAGAGAAAAGCCGTTGCTGTGTAGTCCGCTGGACTTCAGTCCCAGAAGGATATCCCCTTCGCGGATGTCTGAGCCGTCAATCAGCTTGTCCCGGTTCACCGCACCGACAGCAAAGCCGGCAATATCATATTCTTCTTCAGCGTAAAAGCCGGGCATCTCAGCAGTCTCGCCGCCAATAAGTGCACAGCCTGCCAGACGGCAGCCTTCGGCCACGCCACCTACAATGGAAGCAATTCTTTCCGGAACCAGTTTCCCTACCGCAAGATAATCCAGAAAAAACAATGGCTCGGCACCCTGGACCAGAACATCATTCACGCACATCGCGACAGCGTCCTGGCCGATGGTATCATGCTTATCCAACTGAAAAGCCAGGCGCAATTTTGTTCCGACACCATCCGTACCGGAAACCAGCACGGGGTCAGAATATTTCTGTAGATCCAGGCTGAACAATCCGCCAAATCCGCCAAGTCCCCCTAAAACTCCGGGCCGCCAGGTTGCCGCTACCGCAGGCTTAATTTTCTCCACAGCTTCATTTCCGGCCTGGATATCCACACCGGCATCTTTATAGGTAATTCCCATGATTACTCCCCCTAACGGTTCGTTTAACACTCCATGTCTTCTTTGGAGAACTTCTTCGGAACAGTGGTCGGATAATCACCGTTAAAACAGGCCAGGCAAACTGGATCACTACCTAAAGCCTTTTTCAGCCCTTCCTCCGACAGATAGTACAGGGTGTCCGCTCCGACAAACTTACGAATTTCATCAATGTTCATTTGATTCGCAATCAATTTTTCCCTTTCGGCCGTATCGATGCCATAATAACAGGAATACTTCACCGGAGGTGAGCTGATCAGTAGATGAACCTCCTTGGCGCCGCATCCTTTGACCATCTCGACGAGCTTGGAGCTCGTTGTCCCTCTGACAATCGAATCATCAATCATCACAACCCTACGTCCGCGGATGACCTGCTTATTGGCATTCAGCTTAATCCGGACAGCAACTTCTCTTAACTCCTGCGTGGGCTGAATGAACGTCCGTCCAACATACCTGTTTTTGAGCAGCCCCTCCTCAAAAGGGATACCCAGCGTTTGGGCATAGCCCAAAGCGGCCGGCGTCCCGGAGTCCGGAACCGGAATAATCACATCAGCCTCAATCGGACATTCTTTCGCCAGCTGAACACCCATTTGCCTCCTGCTTTCCCAGACATTCAGATTATCCAGCGTACTGTCAGGCCGCGCGAAATAAATATATTCAAAAGAGCAGGGGGCAATCCGTTCCTGCGGCGTACCGAAACGGGTATGAAGCCCTGCTTCGTCGATCGTCACGACTTCTCCTGGTTTAACGTCCCTGACAAATTCCGCACCGATCGTATCGAGCGCACAGCTTTCCGAAGCGAAACAGTACCGCTCTCCCAGACGTCCGATGCACAAGGGCCTCAGGCCATGGGGATCTCTCGCCCCGACAATTTTGTCTTCAGCCATGATCAGCAGTGCATAGGCTCCCTTGATATCAATCATCGTTTTGATAATCGCATCTTCCAGGCTATGCCTGCGGTAACGTGCAATCATATTCAGAATGACTTCGCTGTCAATGGTTGTCTGAAAGACTGTTCCCTGACTGCCAAGCTCCTGTCTGATTTCTACGGCGTTCGTCAGATTTCCGTTATGCGCCAGCGCCATCATTCCGTTCTGAAAATGAACAACCAGCGGCTGTGCATTCGATAACAGGCTTGAACCCGTCGTTGAATACCGGACATGTCCAATCGCCATTTTCCCTTGCAGACCTGCGAGCAAATCAGGCGAGAATACCTCGGATACCAAGCCCATTCCTTTTTCTACAACGATTTTTCTTCCATCGGAAACAGCAATCCCCGCACTTTCCTGTCCCCTGTGCTGCAACGCATAAAGGCCATAATAAGTCAGACGGGCAATTTCCTTTTCAGGAGCAAAAATTCCGAAGAGACCACACTCCTCTTTGGGCTTGTCATCCCAGAGCAAATCCACAGTCAAGAACTCCTTTCATCTACTGTCATATACTGTCCCTGTCCTCTAGCCGTTATGTTTCCAGCATCGTATTTTTAACAATCGCTTTAAGCATTTTCTACAGCATCCTTCAGACGGGCATAGACTTCGGCATACGCTTCTTCAATCTTGCCAAGATCCCGGCGGAAACGGTCCTTGTCCAGCTTTTCTCCGGTATCTTTGTCCCAGAAGCGGCAAGTGTCCGGAGAAATCTCATCTCCGAGCATGACTTTGCCGTCAATCAGACCGAACTCCAGCTTATAGTCAACCAGGTCAATCCCGGCCTTGGCAACAATTTTAGTCATGAGCTCATTGACCTTCAAAGCAATTTCCTTCATTTTGTTGATTTGTTCGATCGTTGCCCATCCCATCGCAAGTGCATGGGTTTCATTGACCATCGGATCACCGAGCGCGTCATCCTTATAATAAAGTTCAAGCACAGGCGAAGCCAGAGAATAGCCCTCTTCTTTGCCAACCTTCTTTACGAGACTGCCGGCTACAATATTGCGGACAACGATTTCCAGCGGAACCATCTTCAGGCGCCGAACAATTTGTTCCCTGTCACTTAAAAGCTCAACAAAATGCGTATCCACACCATTTTTTTGAAGATAGGAAAACATCATCGCGGACATCTTGTTGTTGATAATCCCTTTGTCAACAATGGTACCCTTTTTTATCCCGTTAAAGGCAGTTGCATCATCTTTGTACTCGACCCAGAAAACATTTTTGTCATCCGTATCATAGATTTTTTTGGCTTTGCCTTCATACAGCATTGCGAGCTTTTCCATATCATAACCCTCCAGTATTAATGTCTAAATTTACATCCATATTCAATTTTCATCGTTTAATAAACCGTTTGAGTTAAGGCTGCTTATAATAATGTGATTTAAATAGATAATTTCCAAAAGTTAATTTTATGTTAGTTTATTTCTGTAGGCCGACCCTGCGGAAAATATAGTCAATGTTTTTTGTATGATACTCATAATCAAACAGCGCATCAACTTCTTCTTTGGTTAGAAACTGCATGATTTCAGCATCCTGAAGCACATAATCCTTAAACGGCACTTTGGTATCCCAGGCTCTCATTGCGTTTTTCTGTACCAGCGCATAGGATATTTCCCTGCTCATACCCTTTTCAATCAGCGAAAGCAGAACCCTTTGGGAAAAGATCAAACCATAGACCTTTTCAATGTTTGCCATCATCTGTTCGGGGAACACTCTTAATCCTTCCAAAGTTTGGATCATCTTATGCAGCATATAATCCAGCGCAATCGTGCTGTCGGGAAGGATTACGCGTTCAGCTGAAGAATGGGAAATATCTCTCTCATGCCAGAGTGCGACATTTTCAAAAGCGACCTGGGCATTCCCGCGGATTAGACGGGCCATTCCGCAAATTCTTTCCGAAATAACCGGATTTTTCTTATGCGGCATCGCTGAAGAGCCTTTTTGTCCCTTGCCAAAAGGTTCTTCGACCTCATGGACGTCCGTCCGCTGCAGATTACGAATCTCCGTGGCAATTTTATCAAGTGAAGAAGCGATTCCGGCCAACACACCTACATAGAATGCGTGCCTGTCCCGCTGGATAATCTGGGTTGACACTGGAGCCGGCTTTAAACCCAGGCTCTCACAGACCCATTCTTCCACAGCAGGATCAACATTCGCAAACGTGCCGACTGGACCAGAAACCTGGCCTACCCGGATCTCTTCGCGCGCATATCTCAGCCGTTCCTTCTGCCGTTTCATTTCGTCATACCAAAGTGCGAATTTCAGGCCGAATGTAATCGGTTCGGCATGAATCCCGTGCGATCTTCCCATTTGCAGCGTATCTTTATATTCAATGGCTTTCCTGCCTAAAACATCAATCAGCTTATCCATCTTCTCGAGCAGGATATCGGAAGCCTCAACCAACTGCAGCGAGAGTGAAGTATCCAGCACATCGGAAGAAGTCAGTCCGTGATGGATATATCTGGCCTCATCGCCGACGTTCTCAGCGACATTGGTCAAAAAGGCCAGCACGTCATGCTGGGTGACTTCTTCAATTTCCTTGACCCTGTCCCAGGAAAAAGCGGCCTTCTGACGGATTACTTCGACAGCCTCTTGCGGGATCTTTCCTTTTTTCGCCCAACCTTCGCAGGCTGCAATTTCTATCTTCAGCCAGAGCGTTAGACGGTATTCATCTTGCCATATTCTCCCCATAGCGGGAAGCGTGTACCTTTCTATCACAGAAATTCTCCTTTATTTAAATATTTTCTAAGCTTTCAGCTTATCCTGAAGCGCACTATCCTTGGCTTCAACATCTGCCGCCATTTTTTGTCTAAAAGCTTTCAGCTGGTTCTGCAGTTCCGTATCAGCGATCGCCAGCATTTCCACAGCCAAGAGCGCTGCGTTGCGGGCACCGTTGATCCCGACCGTGGCGACCGGGATACCGGGAGGCATTTGTACAATCGCATAAAGCGCATCTACACCCTCCAAAGCGCCACTCTTGATCGGGACACCAATAACAGGGAGCGTCGTGGCTCCGGCAATCACACCTGGAAGATGCGCGGCCATACCAGCTCCGGCGATGATCACCTTTCCTCCCTGTTTCTCAAAACTTTCCACCCATTCCACGGTTCTTTTCAGCGTGCGGTGAGCAGAAGATATTTTCATTTCAAAGGGTACTGAGAATTGCTGCAGGATTTTTGCTGCTTCTTCCATGATGGAAAAATCAGAATCGCTACCCATGATTACACCAACAGAGATCATTCGTTCATTTCCTCCTTTAAATGTTTTTCTTATTTGTGAGCAGAAATAATCACAAATTCACCATATTATCTGCAATAAATTCTAAACATATTTTACCCGACAACAAATACAGGGTCAATCAGAATCCGAACATTATTTTGTTTTTTTGTTCTAATGTTCGGAATATAACCAATAATAAGGAGACCTCCCACAGCAATGCTACGAAAGGTCTCCTTATCGGTTCATACATTTAGGCCTTGGATATCCATATTCTTGCCGCCTTCGTTCCAATTTTCGTAGAGGAATAATACTTCATCAATGATCCACAATGCTGGTGATCATCGTAGATAAATGCTTGGATAAATCCAGGTCGTCCGGATTGTCCAGGGCCTGATCGCCTTGAGTGATTACCCTGACCACCGGTCTTGTTGGCAAAATAGGGTTTTGTTTGATAACAACACCGCGCAAACCATTGCTAAGCTCTATACCGGTCCCTGTCGGATACGGCGCCACAGACTGAGCAAAAATGCGGACAATTTCAGGATCAAACTGCAGCCCTGAATGAACAATGATATATTCGTATGCCAGATAAGGCGGCATTGCATCGCGATAAGGGCGCTTGCTGGTCAAGGCCTCATACACGTCGGCGACAGAGGCGATCCTAGCGTATTCATGAATTTCATTCTCTCTTAGTTCCCTGGGGTAGCCCCCGCCCTTCCATTTCTCATGATGCTGCAGCGCAACATGGGCAGACAGGATGCTGAAATCGCGATTGCCGCGGATATATTCATAACCATGCAACGGATGGGTCTTAATCTGCTCAAATTCTTCTTTTTCCAATTTACCTTTTTTGTTTAGAATTTCTTTCGATATTTTTGTTTTTCCGATGTCATGCATCAGAACTCCCATCCCGAGCTCCAAAAGCTGGTTTTGGGTAAAACCTTTGCCGATTCCGAGCATCAAAGCCAGGACTGTGGTATTGATCGAATGATGATACGTATATTCGTCGTAGCCGTTAATATCAGTCAGATTACTAAGGATATCAAAACTGTGCAACAAATCCTGAACAAGATTGAGAACCGCCAAACGGACTGAATCCGCATCTATCTTTGCCTCCGGATGTTTCTCGAGTTCATCGGTAACTCCCCGGACCGCATTATAGGCAATCTCTTTGGTCCTGTCGGTAATGGCATAACCGATTTCAACATCTTGAAACCGTTCATCTTGAATGAATACCATATCGTAGCCGATATCTTTAAGCTTTGCCAAATAGTTCTTATTAAGTACGACTCCTTCACCGAGAAGTATCCTGCCGTAGGAGTTTCTTATCGGTCTGGCCAGCACAGATCCTTCCTGAACATATTTGATATTGACTAACCTCATGTGAACTCCTTGTTATCAAGATTAAAGGTATTTTGACTGGTGTAATTATACCATTAAAATGCCATAATTTATATTGCATTTAAGCGGTTTATAGCGATTTTTATCATTTTATAAAGAAATATAAGACACTGATGTCCTCAGACTCTTCTGAATTGTTCTTTAATTATTGAGTCCCCTCCGGAAGTAGTATCGGCACTTGCCGAAGAAATGCCTATACCTAGAAAAAAGCTGCTGCAGACACCGGATCTTTGTCTGTAGCAGCTTTTTTTGTTATTCAGATATTTTTTTGATCACATATCCATTTTATTCTCAAGTAAATAGGCGGAGACACAGAAGAAAACGGCACCCAGCACCACCTGAATCAAAATTTGAATCAAAAGAAACGTATAGCTTGGCACCCCTGGACTGATCATCGAATTGGCACTAAAGATATCCGTTGTCAGCGTATTTGTTATGGCACTGTCAGCCCAGGCTAACAGCATAAAGATGATGAAGCTGATCAAACCGCCGAATTTTTTCTCAGCAAGGATACTCTTGCGAATGGATATGGCGGCATAGATCATTAAAAACAAGCCCACAATCGATACAAACATCATCAACAGACTCACTGTAAAATAGGAAATCAAATTAACCCCTTCCAGATGAACCTGATTGACGATCATTGAAAACAGATCACTTCCGACCAAAGCCCGAAGAGGTTCCCCGTAAAATCCCACAAAATTGACCGCAAGCAGCAGCAAGTAGACCATCAGAAACAGCAATCCTTCCAATATTGCAGTAATGACCTTGCTCCCAAGGATCTTGTAGCCACTGTTCGGCGTCAGCATAAACATATACCCCGTCTTATGGTCAAGATCGCGGCTGTACATCATTGTTACATCGATGATATATAGGATAAAAAAGATGCCAAGTATTCCCGAAAAAAATGCCCCCAGCACGATCATCTGTTCTTCGGTTGTATGCATACCAATTTGTAGCTTCACCAAAACAAATGCATTCAGGATCAGGACAATGGCCATAAAAATGCCCAACACCCTCCATTTTCGGATAAATTCATATTTAATCAGATTAACCATGGTAAACCTCCTTATACAGTGCCTCAATCGAGCAGGATTTCTCCAATCTGAATTTTTCCGCATCGCCGGCCAGTACAACCGTTCCGCGGTCCAGGAAAATTACTTCATCCAGAACCGTTTCCAATTCACTGACGAGATGGCTCGAAATAATCACTGCACAGTCATCGCGGAAAGCACCCATAATCATCTTTACAATTTTTTCCCTAGAAATCGGGTCAATCCCATTCAGAGGTTCGTCCAGAAGATAAAGCCTGGCCTTCCGGGCCATCGTTACGGCCAGTTTGAGCCTGGCTTTCATGCCCGTGGATAAACTGCTGACTTTCATATTTTCCTGTAATTCCATGAACGTTAAATATTCCAGTGCTTTATTTCGATCAAAATCCTCATACATGTCTGTGTAAAAACTGAGGATCCCGTCAATTTTCATCCAGCCGAACAGAAAATCATCCGTTGGCATAAAAGCCGTGAGTTTTTTGGTTTCTGCCCCGATGGGATAATCCATAACCGTCATTCTGCCAGAAGTTGGCTTAAAAAGGCCTGCGGCAATCTTAAAAAATGTAGTTTTTCCACTGCCGTTAGGACCGAGCAGTCCGTATACTTTGCCCTCTTCAATATGCAAATCCAGGTCGTGCAGTGCCTTGTTCCGGAAAAATCCTTTGCTGACATTTTCAGCAACTAATACAGATGTCATTGAACAGCCCCCTTATCCAGCCTGCTTTTTATCAGCGCAATCATTTCATTGGATGAGAATCCAAGTTCCTGCATCCCTTTGACAAAATTCCTAATCATCTCTTCGGCCATTTCCCTCTTCATATTTTCCACCTTTTCTTTGGATTCTGTGATAAATGTCCCGACTCCCCGCTTCGTAAATGTGATGCCTTCCCGTTCCAGCTCCCCAAAAACCCGTACCATGGTATTGGGATTCACATTCAGGTTCTGGGCATATTCCCTCGCAGAAAGCAGCTTCTCCCCTAAGTCCAGTTTGCCATGGATAATATCCTTTTTAATATGGTTCATGATCTGAACATAAATGGGTACATTGTTTTCAAAATTCATATGCTCACCTCTATTCACCGCCCTAGTTAACTATCTATATGGTACACTAGTGACGTGAACCTGTCAAGCGATTCTCTGCGAATGATTGAATGGCCGTCAAAAAGACCGATTACCATTGCTGAAGATCGGTCTTTCCAGATAAGATATAATTAAGATGTAGCTTATGAGCCTATTTAGCTTGCAGCTGCTTATCACTTTGCAAGATGTGGTTTAGAACCCAGTCGAAAATAAATATCATCAACTCCCGAATAAACTGATTTTGGTTTTCATCCATTTTATCGAGTTCAATACTTTCGATTTTATCGATAAAATCATCATGCTCAACTTTTTGGCTGAAATATCTTGGGTATTTAATTTCCAGCATATATTCTTCTTCACATTTAAAGTGATATATTGTATATTCTTTTAGTTGTAAGATGATTGAGGCAATTTTGTCGTATTAGTTTTCCAAAAGATCATAGATCTTGTTGCCAATCTTAAAAAGCTGCCGGTGCTGCTGATCAATGGTTTCTACACCAATTGAATATTCTTCTTTCCACTCTAACATTTTTCTCCACTCCTTTTTATGTTTAAACAACGCGTATAAAGATAATAATTCTTTATAATTGTCAAATCTCCTTCCATTTTATAAAGTAACTACAAATAAATAATCAATACAAATTATTTGGAAATTTTGCATGTCAGATTAAGGTATACGAAATCAGATCTTTTCAGAAAAGAGACCCGTATTCTGGAAACATGAAAACCAAGTCTAAAAATATTATAATTGAAATGATAAGAGAGCTATAGATAGGAGAATTATGGACAACCTTAAGCAGATTATCACGTCACAGCAAGAAGATATGATCAAATCCCTCCAGGAATGTCTCAGAATCAAAAGCATTACAGGCCAGCAGGATGGGGTCATCGAGGTTCTGGAATTTTATCTCGGTCTCGCTCAGAAAATGGGCTTTAAGGCCTCTAATTTGGATAACCTGGGCGGGATCATCGAATTCGGGCAGGGAGATAAGACCATTGGCATGATCGTCCATCTGGACACGGTTCCCGAGGGAACCGGCTGGAATCATCCCCCTTTTGAAGGAGAGCTTCAGGACGGGAAAATCTTTGGGCGGGGAGCGATTGATGATAAAGGGCCGGCGATCGCCGTCCTCTATGCGCTGAATGCAGTCAAAACGGCCGGAATCCATCCCTGCTGTAAAGTACAGATCATTATCGGTCTGGACGAGGAAAATGTCTGGAACACGACGCCTAAACTGCTCGAAAAAATTGAAGAACCGGATTTTTCTTTTGTGCCTGATTCCGTATTTCCGGTTGTTTGTGCCGAAAAAGGACTACTCTGGCTGGAGCTGAAAAAAGAATTCCGGAAAGATACGAATCAGCTGGACGGCCGGCAGGGCCATAAGGACCGGCAGTGTCGGCAGAATTACCAGAACCGACAAAACGGGCAGTCTTCTATGACAGTCAAACAGCTTTCCGGCGGAGCAGATTCCCTGAATATTGTCCCTGACTTTTGCGAGGCAGTCCTGACTGCTGATCTGAGTCAGGTTCAAAGTGTCCGCCAGGCGTTAAAAACTTTTCTTGCTGAGACCAAGTATGATCTTCAAGCTGAGGAGCAAGAGGAAGGGCTCAAGCTTATTTCCCGCGGCAAGTCCGTCCATGCCTTTAACTGTCAGGAAGGCAGCAATGCAATCTCCCAGCTCATCGTATTTCTCAGCAGGCTCCATATTGATGAAGATCAAAAAAACTTTATCAGGATCTATGCTGAGAAAATTGGTATGCAATGCTTTGGCGAAGCCCTGGGCCTTGATCTCGAGGATAAGCTGACCGGGAAGCTTACGTTAAGCCCCGGTTATATCCGGATGGATCAGGCTTCTGTCGACCTGAAAATGGATCTGCGCTTTCCGTCAGGCCATCACCTGAAGGAAGTCCGGTCTCTAGTAAAATCAGCATTCGCTGTTTTTCAGGCAGATCTTGCGGTTTTGGATGCACTCGAGTCTTTGAATTTCCCGGAGGATGACCCGCATATCCGTAAACTGATTCAGGTATACCAGGATCACACCGGAGACAAAGAAGCCCATCCCCTTGGGATGGGCGGCACTACCTTTGCCAAAGCATTTCAGCGGGCGGTTGCGTTTGGTCCTTCCTTCCCCGGAATGCCCAAAATTGAGCACCAGCCGAATGAATATATAGGAACGGATCATCTGATTAGCTGCACGGAGATTTATGCCCGGGCGATCGTCGAACTAACCCGGTGAACCAATGTATCTCAGCTTCCCTGCAGGTGAATGCTCCCCTGATTGGCATGCAGAGTAATTACTGGAGAATCCTTGCTGATCGTGCCTTCCAGCTGCTGTCCTGTATTTCCCGTATCAACCGCCAGACTTGACGCAAACCCTTCAAGGCTTATGTCGCCCAATTCTGTGTCCGCTTTAAACGTGCCCTGCTGACTGTCCGGAAGCTTCAGGTTTATAGTCCCCATCTCTGCCCGCAGGGTGATGTCCTGCTGGGCTTCCTGACTGGAACTGTAGGATATCTCCCCGCTTTGATTGATGATCTCCACCCGGCCGGCAATATCACTGGCAACGATTTCCCCGAATGAATTCCGGATGACTGCGTCCCCTGTAAGGCGAGCAACCTCAATCTTGCCAAATTCCCCTCGTAAATTGACATTGCCGTTCAAATCTCTCACTGTTATCTCCCCGAATGAATTATTAATCTCATAGGTGAGTTCTTTGGGTACCTTCACGGCATAGTCCACACTTACCTGATAATGATTATTCCCTTTCAGCACAGCGGCACCCCGGGTATTGACCGCAAGCGTTTCTCCCTCACTGATCTCAACCAGACTCTGGGCGAGCTTTTCAGCATCCTTTTCATCATTGTTTCGAATCGTAATTACGGCATCAATCAGAATTTTGTCACCATCTGTGCTTTCCACCAGAATTTTTCCCTGGCTGTTGCTGATCTTCAGTTTATCTACCCCGGTAGCGCTGATGTCATACGTTTGATTGACAACGGTCTCATTCTCGAAAAGCCCAAACTCATTCAGTACACCGCTGGAAAAACCGCTGTTTAAAAAGCTGCTGACAGCATAGACGCCTGAGCTAACTAGGATAATAAAAATAGTCAGGAAAATACTGAGTCCGTCAAACTTCAGTTTGGGCTGTTCTTCGCCGGAAAACTTGGCTGCCTTGAGATAGACAAGTATTTCGATACCGAGGATGATCAGGATCACCGGCCACCAGCGAAGGATCATTTTGGCCCCATCCAACCCCTTCAGTTCGCTGATTAGAAGCAGCAGGCCTGTCGCTATGAGCAAGATTCCCATTGAAACGGTTCCAACTCGCCACTTTCTCACTCCTGCTCAGCCTCCTTTGCAGCAAATTCCGTCTTTTCCATCGCCTCCATGGCATCCCTACTGCTATAAACTGCTTCGTCAGTGCTGCCGCCCAAAGCTTCCGGTCTCTCCTTATCCCGGCTGCCCATCATGATTCTGACTCCGCCGACGATAAACAGAACTGCAATAACCACCGTTTTTAGATACTCCAAAATTTGATCGCCCAGGAAGAAAACAATCGAGGGCATAACGATCTTATTCAAAACCATCAGACAGCCAACAACAATCAGCCCGATCCCAAGATACTTACCGGCTTTTTCCGATAACTGACTATCCCGAAAAATACCGTTGAAATAGGTAGGCGTTTGTTGTTTTCCCGGATGATTGACTTTATGCATCACATCAAAAATACTGTAAAACCATAGAAGAGGGGCTGCCATCAGCAGAAGAGACATGCTTAGAAAATCGCTCAGATAAAGTGTCAGGAAAAAAGCTGCCATGAGCTGAAGGCCTTTCTCCATCTGCCCGATATACATATGCCCCGCACCAGGAACAATTGAAAATGTCACTGCCAGAATCTTGCCGTTCTGGTCTTTCATTTCCTCTTCAATAAGCTGCAGCACCTGCGTGCTGTCCATACCTGCCGCGCCGTACTGGGCGAACTTCTGGTTGATCCTGTCGGCAAGGATAAGACTGTCTACGACCGCAGCCAGCCAGATAAATGGCAGGATCACAAAAGGCACACCGTCATAGAAGATATTCAGCATGGAACAAAACACACCGCTTAAGACTACAAATGCCGAGGCCAGCAGAAATACCAGGCCTCTTTGCAGCAGGCCCAGATAGATATGACCGAGTCCCGGCAAGCTGGAAAGTATAAACGTTAGAAATTTGCTCTTCCTTTTCATAAATTTACTCCTTCTTTTGAATAATATTCTCAATAATAGACGGACGCTTTTCCTGAATGACCTTTTTGGTCCATCCGGGCTGAATCAGACTGATTGACGGGTCAAGCCTGTCTTCCACAACCTCGGAAACATGACCATGATTCTTAACCAGACCTTCGTTTAAGGCATTGGAAAGACCGCTGATATAGCCCCCTGTCCAGAAAAAGAAGACAATGCTTGCCGCTGCACAGTACGAAATCAAAAGGTTGATCCTGCTGCCTGACTTGTCCCTGGCTTTTGGGACGGGCTGTTTGAACACTGGTACTAGTCGGGCCGGTGCAATTCCTGCCTGGCTCTTTTTTGATTGGGTCTGGTTCAGCACACGCGCAGTAAAATCTTCTCCGAGGAGGTATTCCTGACGGCCTTGCTCTTCCAGCAAGTTTAGATAGACTTGAAGACAGGTGTCACAGCTTAAGAGGTGCTCTTCCATCTCCAAACGTTCTTCCTCGGGCAAAGAACCAGCCAGATAAGAATGCCATTCATTTTCGATATAACATTGAATGCTTTCATTTTCATTCATGGATTACTCAACTCCTCAAAGCATTCTCTCAAAACTTTTTTCCCCCTGTAAAGCCTCGTTTCCACTGTTCTGACACTGATGTTTTCTTCCTGAGCAATCTGCCTTGAACTTTTATTTTCCTGATAGGTTTTCCTGATGACTGTCTCGTAGTGCTTCGGGATTCTCTTCAAGCATTGATCCAACAACACCTTCTCCTCTTCTTTGATGATCATATCCTGGACAGGGGCCCGCCCATCGGCTATGTTTTCGATTTCTGCCAAGCAGATATTTTCCCTCGCCTTCGTATGGACGGTTTTTCTCTTATAATCGATGGCCTTGTGAAGCGCTATCCTGCTCAGCCAGGTCTTAAATCCCCGGTATTCGTATGTAGAGAGGGATTTATAGACCTGAAGGAAAGTATCCTGGGTAAGATTCTCAGCTTCGAACGGATCGTGAATAACATTCAGGCAAATCATATAAATCAAATGCTTATATTCGTCTACCAGGGAACGGAAAGCATCCTGGTCTCCGCTGACTGCCCTTTGGACAATTGTCTCCTGATCGATCTTTTCCCCCTCCTTTCCCAGAAATATAGACGAGGCTCACGCAGAATATACGTCAATTTTTTTCTAATAATGTTCTGGGTATCTCATACAAAATCATTATACTGGGTTAAGTCTGTACGCCACAATATCCGTGTGCCATGGATGCACAATTCGAAGAATAACCGCGCTTCTTCCAACAGGTCAGCATGCCGGCATGTGACTCATATCACCAAAAAAGGCTGTCCTTATTTTGATGGACAACCTTCAATAATAATGCCTTTGTAGGAGATTACAATGACACATAAGCCGAAAGTGGAACTTTGGCAGATTACAGGATATTTCCCTGTGAATCGATAATGACTTCGTCGTACGGCACCGAGATGCCGGCCTGAACCATGGCTGTCTTTACAGCCCGTACAATCCCGGAACAACAAGGTACATCTATCCGGGCCACCTTGACACTCTGCGGATGATTGATTCTGATGATCTCCGTGATCTTTTCCGTGTAATAATCATTGTCATCCAGTTTGGGACAGCCGATCAGCGTAATTCTGTCCTTCATGAACTTCTCATGGAAAGAAGCATAGGCATAGGCGGTACAATCCGCCGCAATCAGCAGATCAGCATTTTGCAGGTAAGATGCCTGCGGGTTAATCAGATTCAGCTGAACCGGCCATTGCCTGAGTTCCGAAGGACGTTCAGCCCCGATGTTTCCGGAATCCTGTTTTTTCTGGTCAGCGGGTATTTCTTCGATCATTGTGGCCATGGTGCCTGGGCAGGAACAGCCGGATTTTTCTTTCTTTCGGGCGAGTTTCGCTTTCACCAGCTCTTCATTATAGTCTGCGGCTTCTCTTTTGATAATCTGAATTGCACCTGTCGGACATTCCGGCAGGCAGTCGCCAAGCCCGTCACAATATGCATCACTGACCAGAACGGCTTTACCATGAACAAGCTGCAGCGCGCCTTCACGACAGGCGTTTACACACAATCCGCAGCTATTGCATTTTTCCTGATCGATTTCGATGATCTTTCTAATCATTTTTATCACCTTTTTCCTTGATTTTCTGTTATTTGGCGTATCTTTACTCTAGAGCAATCATGATTAAAAATCGGTAACCTGCGTTACAACAACTCCGATAATAAACACCAAATAAAGACAAGAAAGTCAATTCAAAAAGGACCTGGCATTAAAAAATGGTCGTTATTACTTTTTTTTGATTTCTTCGTAACGGCGAAACCATTCAGGAAATGCTTTTTTGAATTGGACAGGCTTAAAATTGTCTTTCCGGACCAGAATATGTTTCGTGGTTCCTTCAGCGCAGACTTCACTGCTGCCGTTAACAACCTTATAGCCGTATACCGTCCACAAACCCTGATTTTCTTCGACCCAGGTTTTCACAAACACACGCTCACCGTAGTGTACCGCTTTTTTATAGGTTACTTCGACTTGATAGACCGGAGCATAATACCCGGCTTCTTCCATATCCAGATAATGATACCCGGCATCTTCGACCAGCTGGCATCTTCCGAGTTCAAACCATTTCAGATAGTTAGCGTGGTAGATTACGCCCATCATATCGGTATCGGCATAACTTAACTGTATTTCTTTCGTCGAGATCAAATATGGTTCCATTTCTCTCTCCTATTCTTAATTCTTCATTTTTGACAGCTAATCATTTGCTATCTCTTATTTACTTTTCTTTTTGGCCCCCAGCATTTCGACCGCCTTTTGAATCCGATCCATTCTGGTTTCCATTTTCTTGGCACTGGTGATCCACAGGACATAGTCTTTCTTGTGCGTATACGAGAGGCTTTCAAAGAATGTCAAAGCATTCGGGGCTTCCTGCAGCTGTGCCAGGAAGTCTTCCGGTACCTCGACCGTACGTTCCTGCTCGTCTTTTTCAACTTCGACATTTACCAAATCTCCGGGTTGTTTCCCAATCTTTCTGCGTATGGCCTGCGTTAAGCCAAGCAGGAAAATTCCATTCATTCTGACGATTGATCCCTGATATTCCATCTCATCAAAAGTAGCTTTTACTTTCACCCGTCTGGCACCAAATGCCGCCTCAACATCAAAAGGAATTTCGACATATGCCCCGTCAAGGCCTTCATGCTTTTTGATTTCCGCAATAAACTTCTGTTTCATCTGTCCACCCCGGTTCAAAATTTTATAGAGATCGGTCCGCGGGAAATCAGGAAATATTTTCTTCCAGATGCGTCATAATCGCTGCCTTATTACAGTCTATTTTAGCAAGAAAACGCATACAGATCAAAATGTTGTGAAAGGATGGTTGGAAAAATGAAACGTCATCGCTGGTTTATACTTCCTCTGGTTTTTGTTTTGATCTTCCAGCTGCCGGTACCGCTTTTGGGCGCTGATACCGTAACGCCTCAGACAGGTTCGGCGGAAACAAAAATCTCCCTGGAACAAGCCCTGCAGATTGTCAAACAAAATTTTAAAATTTCCAAAGAGCTGACCGAGTTCACTTCAAGCTTCAGCAATTATCAGTCCCGTCAGGTTTGGTCGCTGGACTGGAACACTTCCGGCAGCTCCGGCGGTAATTTTTCAGCGCAGGTTGACGCTGTCAGCGGAGAAATCTTGTCCATATATTCCTGGCAGTCTGTCCAGGAAGATCAGGCCTATACACTTCCACAGATAACCCCGGAACAGGCCAGGCAAATTGCGGAAAGTACTGTCCAAAAATTAACCGGGCCGAAATATGCCAAATTGAAATTCCTCGAGAATAAGGCAATTGTTCCGATCAATCTCTATGGAGAGACCGTTTACAGCTACAATTGGCAGCGGTTTGAAAACGGCATCCCGTTCCAGGGCAACCTGGTCAGTGTACAGGTGAGTGCTGCGAGCGGCAAGGTCACTGCTTATAACATCATCTGGAATGATCTTAAGATCCCTGAAGTGAATAATATCATCAATGCCGCGAAAGCAACTGAATACTTTAATACCGCTAAACTTCTGGAACTGCAATACTTTCTGGCACCGGCTTATAAGCCATTGACCACAGCACAAAATAGTGAGAAAGTCCAGCTGGTTTATACCCTGAAAAATGGTGGAACAATCGATGCATTCACCGGAAAACCCTTGGTCCTGAACTCCGGTCAATGGCTGTTTACGAATGACCGGGCGCTGGGTGGACTTGGCTCGGCTGAAAGTGCAGCCAAATCCGTTCCTTTAACGCCGCAGGAACAAAAGGAAATCGCCGAAAATGCGAAGCTTTTAACCAGGGAAAAAGCGATTGAGGCCGTCAAGCAGTGGGTGGAAATCCCTTCGAACGTTACGTTGAAAAGCATCAATCTTTACCAGGACTACAGTCTACGCGGCGGAAAGGTATGGTCCTTTGAATGGGGAACCCCAAGCGGGCCCGGAGCCCAAACGATTAATGCCAGGGTCAATGCAGCCAGTGGCGAATTAATCTCTTTCTCTGTTTACTCCTCTTCCGCAAACGCCGACGGAAGCCACAATGCGATTACAAGCGAACAGGCCCAGACCATTACGCAGGATTTTATCAGAAAAATCCAGCCGGCCAAATCTCAGCAGGTTAAACTCAATGCGAACAACACAGCCGATTCCGTCAAATCAGCAGAACTCACCAGCATCACGTTCAACTATGAACGGATCGTCAACGGCATTCTGTTCCCTTCCAATAACATCAGCATTACTGTTGATTTGCAGACGAAGAAAATCACTTCTTATTATCTGAATTGGTGGAATCTCGATTTCCCGCAATTGTCGGAAGCAATGTCTCCAGCCAAAGTCCAGGAAATACTCTTCCAGGCCAGACCTATGCAATTGACCTATGTTCTGTTGTACGACCAAGGAGAAGCCAAGGAAGTCCGGCTTGTCTATCAGCCTTCCTCAGAAAGCAGTCAAACCTCCGACCTGATGGATGCCAGAACCGGATCATTTTTGGATTCCCAGGGAAATTCCTTAAAAGAGCAGCCTCAGGCTCATATCTTCACGGATATTGCCGGAAACACTGCGGAAAAAGAAATCACCGTGCTGGGAATGGCTGGATTATTCGGTGAATACGGAAGCCAGTTCCGGCCGACCGAAAATATCACTGCCAGTGCCTTCCTGCGGGCTCTTTACACAATAAAAAACGGCTCGGAGAACAATCTTTCCGATACCGATGTCGTGAAAAAAGCTAAAGAAGAAGGATGGATTCAGGATAACCTGACCCCGTCCCAAATCGTTACCAAAGAACTGTGCAGCGAAATCATCGTCCGTTTTCTCGGACTTCAGAAAATCGCCGCGCTGAACCCAATATTCCAGACTTCCTTCGATGATGTCCCGATTAAAGAGCGCGGATACGCTTCACTCGCCACGGGTCTCGGCATTCTGAAAGCGGACAACGGCAAATTTTATCCGCTTCAGCCTATGACCCGCGCTGATGCAGCTTACGCCCTGATCAGAGCGTTTGAAACCGGGTTCAAATCTTAATTCCGTACGAAATCAGTAAGGAAATCCCTACTGGGCCCATGGACGAGACTAATAATAGACAGTAAAAATGTAACCGAGGGCTATCCCAAGGATGGCCAGTGTGAATCCACCAAATCTGAATCCTGTTTTAATCAGCGGGATTCTTTTTTGATTTCTGACTAAAAAATCTTCATTTTCTTTTTTCAGTACTTCCATCATTTTTTTCGGCTGCATAAAAGCAAAGAAGCCAAGGATGACATACGCGCCGAATCCCGCATAGACAAGGATATCCAGATCCACATTGCAGCCAACTAAGAATGCTATCAAACTTAATATAACCAAAGTTAAGAAAACTTTCTCAAATAGGGTCGTCGATCTTTCAAAAAGAGGTTTCACCTTTATTATCCCACCTGCTGCAGTTGTATTGTATAAGTACTCATCTATTATAAAACAAGTCCGCGGGAAATTGTCCAGGTAAATAAAGACAATCCCATGCTTGCTTTCAGCGTCTGTTCATCGCATAATAATAGTTAAGACAAGCAGTACGTTTCCATTTTTCTAAAAACAAGATTACCGGGGTGATCGTATGAAAATCGATGCTCAAAATGAACTGCTGCAGCTGCAGCTTCAAAATATGGTCCAGGCCCTGGAAGGCACTTCTGAAAACTCCGAAGCTTTTCAGATGGTTTATAAAATGCTGTTGGAGACCATGCAGGAAGACAGCAATGTCACGTCGGATCTGAACATCGGGGCTTTGGATAAAAACCTGACAGACAGTTCAGATTTGTCAAATCTGTCGGCGCTTTCAAATCTGACGGATCTGTCAAGGCAGATGGATCAAACGGATCCTTCCAACACGTCTGACCAGATGCAGATGCTCTATCTCTATAACCTTATCAATCTGCAGAATTCACTGCTCAACACAGGAGACGGGACCGAAAGCCTGACCAGAACCGGGGACTTCCTAGGAACAAATAACATGACCTCATCCGGGCAGACATACAACAGTGCTTACAGTGCTTACAACATGAATAACATGAACAACACGAATAATACAGACAGCTCTTTCAACGCGTCTTCGATTGATGCTTCAATTAAAGCTGCGATTACGGGAGCTTCGGAAAAATACGGTGTGGAAAAATCTTTGATATCAGCCGTCATTCGTCAGGAATCATCCTTTAACCCGAACGCGGTCTCTTCAGCAGGCGCAATCGGCCTGATGCAGCTGATGCCGGCAACAGCCTCAGGGCTGGGCGTAACCGACCCCTTTAATATTGAACAGAATGTTGACGGCGGAACGCGTTATTTGCGGCAGCTGATCGACCGTTACGGATCTACGGAGATGGCTCTGGCTGCCTATAATGCCGGATCAGGAACAATTCGGGCCAGAGGCGTCCAGGGGCCAGAGGACCTTGTGAAAATGCCTGCCGAAACAAGAAATTTTGTTCAAAACGTTATGAATTACTATACAGTATCGAAAGAGGCTGCCACTTATTCTGGCAGCCCCTAAATCTTTATTCGAACAAATTGAAAAATGAAGTGGTCTTGACAGTTCTCAATTGATAGTATCCAAGGATAAAGATAAAGGTTACTTATCTCCTTCTTCAGGTACAATGCATAGGAATGAAAATTCTTTCCGGGAGTCATTCTGAAATTGATGGAGCGCGCCTCCGGGAACATAGGCATACGCGCCTTCCTTCAGTACATAATCCTGACCATCTAAATGCAGTGTTCCTTCGCCTGAAACAATATAATTAATATGGGGCCAATCATGCGTATGTCTGGGTGTAAAGCCGCCTGGTTCAAGCGCAAAGAGCCGCATCGTCCAGCCATCCCAGCCTTCTTTGGGAGATATCAGCACTTTTTTGATGGCACCCTGTATTCCTGCTCCCTGCATAGGGATCCCTGCCAATTCGTTCACATGGCCAACGATCATCGTTTCGCCTCCGATCTCATTTCTCTATTTTGTTATTTCTCTATTTTGTTATTTCTCTATTTTATTACCTATTTTGTTTATCTGACGGATAATTTCCGAGCATCTGGAAGTAAGCGCTCTCTTTCTCTATCCCCTCAACTGCTTTCTTGACCACACGATTATTCAGATTACCCTCGAAATCAATATAGAAGAGATATTCCCAGGTCTTATCCGTCATCGGTCGGGATTCGATCTTCATCATATTCAGCCCGTTCCGTGCAAAGTGACTGAGGACCCTGTACAATGAACCTGGTTCGTGGGAAATGGCGACAACGAGACTGATCTTGTTACACGCACCTCTAAGCTCAGGTTTTCTGCCGATGATGATAAACCGGGTGAAGTTCGCCGGATTATTGTTGATCTTTTCGGCCAGAATGTCCAGGCCATAGAGCTCCGCCGCTCGCCTGCTCGCAATGGATACCAGGGCTTTCGAGCCTGCATCGGCAACTTTCTTGGCACTTACCGCGGTATTGCTGCAGGTCGCCTGGTTCCATTCGGGATGTTTTCTTAAAAAAATACTGGACTGCTGAAAACCCTGGGGATGGGAGCATACTTCCCTGATATCTTCGAGTTTTGCTCCTTTAACCGCCAACAGGTTATGATCGATCTGGATACATTTTTCACCGACGATATAAAACCCAAACTGACAAAGCAGGTCGTAGACGTCGGCAATACCGCCGGTAAACGAATTTTCCAGCGGAAGAACCCCGTAATCGATCTCTTCTGCAGCCAACGCCTGAAACACATCTTCAAAGTTCACATAATTCTTGGCATTCTTGCCTTCCCCAAAATATTCCTTAAGCGCCTGTTCACTATAGGAGCCCGGAATTCCCTGGAACCCGATCACATTTCCGGAAACACATTTCCCCAGTTCTCCGGTTTCCGACTCCTCTTCAATTTCCGAGATTTCCTGCCAGGAACCGGTTTCTGGCCTAAAAAAGCGTTCAGCCTGAACACCTTTACTAATACTCATGACGGCTTTGAGGAACTCTTCTGCAGTTTTAACCAGATCCTTGTTTTTGACCTGCTCAATTTTTTGCAGGACTTTATTCTCCCTGGATTCATCTAAGATATTAATGCTGTTCAAAATCTTATATTCAGCTACCTCAATGACGGTCTCCATTCTTGCTTCAAAAAGACGAAGCAGCTCGGTATCAATTTCATCTATCTTAGACCTGAGGTCCTGTAGTCTCCGATTTTTTAGTTCATCCACGTTACCCCATCCTTTTCTATCATCAAGTCCAATAAGGCCAGTGCAGCGGCGCTTTCTACGACAGGAACCGCCCGGGGGACGATGCAAGGGTCGTGTCTTCCCTGAACTGTGATTTGCGTCTCTTCCCTGGCGGCCATATTCACCGTCTGCTGCACTTTGCCGATCGAAGGCGTCGGTTTCACGGCAGCCCGGAATATCAAAGGCATGCCATTCGTGATCCCTCCAAGGATTCCGCCATTGTAATTGGAAAGCGTCACCACTTTATCTGTGAAAGCGAATGGATCATTAGCTTCAGACCCTTTCATCTGCACAATTGCAAACCCAGCGCCGAATTCGACTCCCTTCACCGCCGGAACAGCAAACAGCAGATGGGCAATTTTGCTTTCAGCTGAATCAAAGAATGGCGACCCCAAGCCGACAGGCAAACCTGCTACCGCTGTTTCAATCACGCCGCCGACAGAGTCCTCCTCGGCTTTGGCCTGAAGAATTTTCTGTTTCATCCGGGTACCCGCTTCTTCGGACAAAACTGGGAATTCTTGTTCTGTCAGTTCCCGGAGTAGACCTGAATCAATTCGAAGGTCATCAAAACGATCCTCTCCAATACCACCGATATTTAAAATATGGCTGCCAATCACAATGCCCTTCTTTTCCAGGATTTGTTTGGCAATGGCTCCAGCCAGCACCAATGGTGCAGTTAGTCTGCCGGAAAAATGGCCTCCACCCCGGTAATCGTTGAAGCCCCTGTGTTTTACCATCGCGGTATAATCCGCATGGCCGGGCCGCACCGTGTCTTTCAATTCGCAATAATCCCCGGAGTGCTGATCCTTATTCCAGATCACACAGCAGAGCGGGGCTCCGGTCGTAAATCCATGAAAGAAACCACTCAGGATTTCAAATTCGTCTTTTTCTTGCCGCGGGGTTGAAAGCGCGTTCTTCCCCGGTGCCCTTCTGGCCAGTTCCCGGCTGATGAAGGGCAAATCGAGCTTTAATCCCGCCGGCAGACCATCGAGTACGATCCCGATGCATTTTCCGTGTGATTCCCCAAACAGCGATAGTTTAAGGGTTTCACCCCATGTTCCACTCATCAGCTCTACCTCCCAATTTGCAAAAATCCTGCCAGAAATGCGGATATGATTTTTTGACGGCTTCGGCTCCGGTCAGAAACACAGGCTCTGTACACCTGATGGAGGCCACAGCCATAGCCATCGCGATCCGGTGATCGTTCCAGCTGTCGACGGTTCCGCCATGCAGGGTTTCTACCCCTTCGATGAGGAGCCCTTCCTGCAGTTCCTGAATCCTGGCCCCAAGCTTGTTCAGCTCTGATGCCGTTGCTTTGAGTCTGTCCGATTCTTTGATCCGGAGTCTTCCAGCATTAATGATTCTGGTTGTGCCTTTGCTTAAAGAAGCCAGGACTGCAAGCACAGGTACCAGATCCGGACACTGTCCGGCATCAATTACCATTCCCTCAGTCGGACCACCCAGCACTTCTAGATTGTCATCTATCCAATAAATTCGGGCACCCATCCCCAGCATCATATCGAGAATCGCCCTGTCCCCCTGCAGGGACCGAGCATTTAGATCCAGACATTTCAGACCGGACCCCAGTGTACCTGCCACCAGCCAGAACGCAGCCTGGGAGTAGTCTCCTTCAATGCGGCAATTAATTGCCTTATACCGCTGCTTTCCTGGAATAAGAAATTCCCGGTAGGCGTTGTTTTGTACGGTTATTCCCGACTTTTCCAGCGCATTAATAGTCAGGTCAACATAACCGCGGGATTCTAGTTCCGTTGTAACGACAATTCTGGAATCTCCGTCCAAGAGCGGCAGCAAAAACATAAGTCCTGTAATAAATTGAGAGCTGACATTGCCTTTCAGTTTATACTCACCCGGTGAAAATCTCCCTTTGATCGTCAAGGGCAAATATCCGTCCCGGGTCTGATATTCAATTCCGTGCAGTTGAAACAGCTCATAATATGCGTCCAGGGGGCGCTCCACCAGCTTGCCGGCACCGGTAAAGGTCACCGGGCCTCCTGTCAGTGTGGCCAGCGGTATCAGAAATCTCAGCGTAGATCCGGATTCCCGGCAGTTGATTGTTTCCTGCGCGATTTGAAGCTTCGGGTTCCCTTCCAGCCAAAGCGCGCCTGGTTCACCAGGGTTCGCCGAGACTTCCCCGACGGTTGTACCCAGAGACACCAGCCCGTCCAAGGTTGCAGAAATATCTTCAGAAAAAACAAGATTGTCAATGCTGCTGGTCCCTTCAGCCAGCGCGGCGCAGATGACTGCCCGGTGACTGATGCTTTTGGAAGGAGGTATCCTGATCTCCCCTGTTAAGGTTGAAGGTTGCAAGCGTAAGCACGTCAAGAAAATCTCTCCTTAAAACTTTTCTCTGCCCCGGCCGGCATTCTCAAGCATTTGTTTCAGCGAATCCCGATCCTTTTCTGCGACCGCCGTTCGGATCATCCGGACGTTTTCGATGAACACGTCAATTTGTTCTAAAATATTGTCTTTATTTTCGAGTAGAAGTTCACTCCAGAGCTCGGCATTCATTCTCGCGACCCGTGTTGCATCGCGGAAGCTGCCTCCGACAAAGCTGCCGGTATCCTCAGCACAGGAACTGTTCATCAGGGCGGCCGCAATGACATGCGGAAGTTGACTTGTCAGCGCAATTATTTCGTCATGTTTATGCGGTTCCATTCGGATCGGCTGTCTGCAGCCGAGACCAAGAATCAACCTTTCCACCAGTCTCAAGCTTTCATTCTTCGTGCCGTCGATTGGGGTAATTAGATAGTTGGCCCCCCGGAAAATCTCTTCAGAAGCATAGGCAAATCCGCTGGATTCTTTGCCAGCCAGCGGATGTCCCCCGACGAAGCTCAAATCTTCCCTTAAGACTGAACTAATCTCCTGAACGACTTGTTCTTTGAGTCCTGCTGTATCCGTAATCAGGGCACCGTGTTTAAAATAGGCCAGGTTGTCTTTCACAAACTGAACGGCAAGCTCCGGATAGATGCAGATCACAACAATATCCGAGCTTTGCAGCGGAATGCTTGCCTCCGTGAATCCTTTGCTGATCACACCCGTTTTTTCTGCTTGTTCCAGTACGCTGCTGTTAACATCGACTGCCCAGATTTTCTTTGGTTTTAGTTTATTCAAAGCCATGGCGAATGATCCGCCAATAAGTCCCAGACCCACTACCGTAATTTCCATACTACCAAAGCCCGGTTCTTCCAAGAAATCCACCTCCAGGGATCATCTCATTGATTAAATAATCTTGTTCTGTATAACCGCCAGCTGTCTCAGCGAGTCCATTAAAGCCTGGAATTTCTCCGGTTTGATAGACTGCTGCCCGTCACATTTGGCATTGGCCGGGTCGTTGTGCACTTCGATCATGACACCGTCGGCACCTACGACCATCGCTGCTTTAGCCATCGGTTCGACAAGCCACCACAGCCCTGCCGCGTGGCTTGGATCAACAATAACCGGAAGATGACTCAGTTTCTTGATCACCGGCACAGCAGTCAGGTCAAGCGTATTTCGGGTGTAATTTTCGAAAGTCCGGATGCCTCTTTCACAGAAAATAACATTCTCGTTGCCATGCGCCAGAATATATTCCGCAGCGAGTAATAATTCCTCAATGGTCGAGGATAACCCTCTTTTTAGAATCACCGGTTTTTGAATTTTTCCGACTTCTTTTAAGAGTTCAAAGTTCTGCATATTGCGGGCGCCGATCTGAATAATATCCACATCTTCAACGAATCTCTCCAGATATTCGGTCGACATTAATTCCGACACGATTGGCAGTCCTGTCTTTGCCCTGGCTATTTTCAAAAGTTCCAGGCCATCCTCTCTTAAACCCTGAAAGCTGTACGGTGAGGAACGCGGCTTAAAAGCGCCGCCTCTTAAAAAAGCAGCTCCGGATTCCTTAACCGCTTCGGCAATGCCGACAATTTGCGTTTCACTTTCTACCGAACACGGACCGGCAATCACAGCAAAGGTATCGCCGCCGATTTTTCTGTCCCCGACACTGATGACCGTATCTTCCGGGTGGAATAAACGGTTAACCTTTTTAAAAGGCTCCTGAACATGAATGACTTTTTCAACATAATCATTTGCATGCAGCGTGTCCGGGTCAATGCTGCTGGTATTCCCGATCAATCCAAGAATATGGTAGTTCACGCCTAAAGACTCATGAACCTCACATCCCAGGTCCAATATCTTCTGTTTCATCTTCGCGATCTCCTCTGGTGGCGTCTTCGGCCTCATTACAATAATCATTTTTCCTACCTCCTTAAACTGTCCTACTTACTTACATGATACTACTCAAGCTTGAATAAAAACAGAAGGCTCATTATTTCTAATGAGCCTTCTTTAACAGTATCGTATTTCAACTTCGGTTTCTCTCGACCGGGGTCAGGCCGCAAGGCAATTTCCCGCCGGATGCTCATTAGTGAAGAGAGAAAGTATTCTATTGTAGAACAACCAAAAATAACCGGTGCTAAAATAAAAGTAATAATAGCACTGGCTAAAGCTTCTAAACACAAAAGTATTGATTTGTTCTAACATTCTCTTACCGCTAAGCATTTTACATTCTCCAAAAAGTTACTTTCGAGTTCTGTCCATTATACCGTATAGATTCTTTGGCTGTCAAACGAAAATTATTGTATGCCTTTCTTTTTCTGCATTAGCTTTACTGGTATTTGGAGGATAATTATTGGCTTTCTTTTCTTATCATCCGCACAAGCATGAACAAATCTGCAAATTTGGAAGTATTTGTTAAATAAGAACATTGAAAATAAACCCGCTAAACTTGCTTTTTTATTTAGCGGAGCCAGAAAATAGCGCCTCTCTATAGGCATTCGTAATTCATCCATTTTTTTGAATACGTTTTCAAATATATAACATGTTTCAGGAGGAAATATACATTTTGTGGCGAATTTTACATAAAATTGGTTAAGCTGAAAGTTTCCCATGTCAAAATATCTTAGCAAAGAACACCGCAGATGACTTGTGTTTAAAAAGGGGGGTTTTCTCGATGAACTACGACAGTATTGCTAATTTGGTTCATGATTGTGTTAGAAATCCCAAGATGTTGTTGGCACAAAACAGCAAACACGGTAACATGGTTAAGCCCACTGAGTTCACTACAATTCAGAACGTTTTATCCGACTACAGAGTTTCTGGCGGCACTATTAGTATGACCGTATCTCCACTGGACAGTTGGCAATAAATTAATCACTTATAACTTTCGGCTTGATTCAAATTGTGTTTCAAATGGAACATAAACAATACTGCCAGGCACGATCGTAAAGAAATGCCTGGCAGTATACATCATTAGGGAAGTAGTTTGAGAAATGAATATTTTACGGGAAAAAATTCAAAAAAAACAAATTTATTATCTTGCCAGCCTAATATTTATTTTAATCGGGCTCGTTTACTTCTTTTCCTGCTTTCAGCGCCCTTTTGTCGGTTTAGATATGAAGAACTCCAGCGGTCAGTGGTATGTGGTTAGTGCCAATCAAAATGGAGAAGGGTATCAATTGGGTATCCGGGTTGGTGATCAGATCCTTAAAATCAATTCGCAGGATGCGGGAGACTATCACCTGTTAAAGAAATGGGGGCTGGCCGAAGGCGCTCATAGTATCAGTTTTTCTGCTAACAATAATACAACAGTACAGACTTTTACTATAGAAATTCTGCCTGCTTACCAAACGATATTTATACTTCCATATTTCATACTTGGGTTTATTTTCTGGTTCCTGGGATTTATAGCCTGGTTGAAACGTCCTTTTTTAGTACAGGCCCGTGCTTTATTTTGGTTAAATTATTTCATTGGTTTAGCCATTCTTCTATCTCAAGCTTCCAGCCGCGCGTTGTTTCTAGGTAAAGAATTGCAGTACATCGCTTTTTTACTGACCGCAGTAGCCTTAGTTTATTTTTTCTCAATTTTTTCGGAAGGAAATAACACGAAGGTTAATCAATTAGGCTGCAAACTTGTAACAGTTCTTGCCGTAGTATTTTTTATACTACTCGGTATACATGCCATATGCTTTTTCAGTCTTTCAAGTTATTTGGTTAAACTGGCATTATTTACGATGATTATCAGTATTTTATTTGTTGTGGTTAACCTGATTCTATTAAAATCGTCAAAAGATCAAGCAGCGAAAAATGAAGCAAATATTATTCTCTTAGGGTTACTGATTGGCTTCTTGCCTTTTTTTCTTTTTACAGCGCTGCCTGCTCTTTTTGATTTTAAGCAATTGGTTTATAGTTATGTAGATTCATTTTTTGCCCATTTATTGATTTCAGCTGTACCCTTCTCTCTCTACTTTGTAGTTGTTAATAAATATCTCCCGGATTACCGCCGGATTTACGAAAGATTCATTATTTGTATTATCTCGTCGGTTTCTCTTAGCTTTATCTCGTTGTTAATCTTTTATATTTTAAAAATTGTGCCTTCTATCACGTTTGAAGTCTATATAGAAATGTTTTTCTTAATTTTTATCCTGATTGTTTGTTCATATTATCTCCAGATTATTTTAAGTAAACTATTTAAAAAATCAGGTTTTCTTCAGGAAAAGCAGAGCTTCAAACAAAGGATTGAGGAATTAAACGAGAATCTGACATCCCTGATTGCCGATGATCAAATACTCATAGAAATGGCCCAAAATCTTGAAATTGACGGGATTTTCCTTGTTACTGATAATGTCCATTTTCGTGGTCTCAATAAAGCTGTTGGCCGTTTCCAAGAGAATCTTGTTGAACGTGAAATATTGGAAGAATATTTTAACAACCATAACAAACTTGATATGGAAACGAAAGTACTTGCGGATGATTTTCCCGCTGAAGTTTTTGTTCCTTTTTCGTCTCATAATTCAGCCTGCGGCGTTTTTTTCGGCCACCGCTTTTCAAGAATTAAGTTTATCCAGTCAGAATTATCTTTTCTGACGCTTCTTGCGGGTCAGCTGGTTTATCAATTGCTGATATTAATTGTGATCAATGGCCTTAATAAAGAATTAATTGTGTTAAATGAACGTATAAACGATACCAAAACAATAAGCGAAACAGAAATAGAAAATACTATTCCCCCAAATTTTGTATATTCACTTTTTGCAAATATGAATAATCAAGATAGTCTGATTCCGAAATTATTAACCGGTCCGTACCACTATGTTCTCGATCAATACAGTTGGCTGGACTACTTGCAAAGAAAGAATTTACCGGAGAGTGTAAAACAGCAAACGATGCTGAAAATTGGGGAAATCGACCGAGATATTAAGTTTGAAATTTTAGCAAAAATTGATAAGCGCAACCCTCCGCTGTTAGATAAGTCGGGGCTATTACCGACTATTGAATTGTGGATTCAGGATTTCATGCGTGAAGAATTGGCTTTAATAATTTTAAATACTTTTGGGATAGAAAATAACAATCGTTTTGATAAGCAAATTGAAACTGTAGCCTTTCGCTTTATCGAAAAAGGAATCATTAACGCCCTGCGGTATTCAGAGTCCTATGTATTTAAGGTTGATATTATTCTCATAAAGAATATTTTGGAGATCATAATCAGCGATAATGGTAAAGGATTTGATGTAAATGAACTGGAAACTTGGCTTATTTCCGGTGCTCATTCGGGTTTGGCTGTCATGAAGGAACGTATTGAAAGTGTTGGCGGACAATTGAAAATTACTTCACAAATAAATAAAGGGACAACACTAAAAGCAATTTTTCAAGTATGATTTAAGTACATAAAAGAAAAATGCCTTTATTACGACCTCTTAAATCTTCCCTTTTAAAAAGGCTTTTTCAGTGGCCTTATATTAATAAGGACTCCGGCTGTTTTTCATAATCAGAGCCGTCCCCGTTAACGCCATCCCCTGGTATAAGTCTCATTGCAGTCGGAACAGATAATTTTCCCTTCGACAAGATGTGCTTTGACTTCTGCAAATGGCTCCCTGCATTGGGAACATACAACTGTCTGAAAAATTCTGGCCGATTCAATCCGGGGCATAGTGACTTCGGTAACCGTAAATAATCCATCAGCAGGCGCGGACAGAAATTTTTCAATTCTGTCCTTCTGCAGCGTCCCCCAGACTGCCTTTTCCTGATCACTGGCCGACCCGGCTGATATTTTTGCCTTCAATTCAGTATATTGTTCATCATCCGGTTTGTTGCCGAGTTTTCTTAATATCCTGACCGCTTTGCCGGATTTGCGGTTGGCTAACGTAACCGCCTGTTTGCCGGAATCCTTATAAATCAGATTGCCCTTTCCAAGCGTACAACCGGTAAGTACCTGAATCGCATCGACACCGCAGGCATCGTTTTCGACGACCGCAAACAGTTCTTCATCTGCGGCTCTCATTACACCAAGCGTATCGAGTCCGATAAACGCCTGTCTGAAGCCAATTGCAAGTCCCATGCATTGATGTCCATGAAATTCAACACATTTTTCCCAGGGTGTTTTTTCTCTGCACATGATTGGTCAGTCCTTTCTTAAATAACGCGGTAAGCTCATTCAATCGTCTTATTGAGGCAGTGTAAATTGAGATAATAATTTATTTTTTGGGGATAGTCGTGGGCCACAATACTGCTTTCCGGCCATTGTGCCATCCATGGCACAAAAGGCCGCGCTGCGCACTCCATGCTCCGCTTACAGCAGAACTGTGTCCCCCAGACTGATCATAAGGTTACTTATGTAAGTCTGTAAGTCTATAAGTTTGTAAGTCTGCATGCCATAGACAGCTCATTATCTATGTGGTTACTTTAAGAACTTTTTTACTAGAATGGTCATCGTAGATCCTATCTTGTTGAAACTTTCCAGATAAATGTCCCGGCAAAGAATAGCGCAAGCACCAAAACAATGGTGGCGCCTGTTGCTGTTCCCCAAAAGTACGACAGGATGAGTCCTGCCAGACCTGAAATCAAGGCGATGATCACGGCAAAGACATGATACTGCCTTGTATTTGCCGCGATATTCCGGGAAGCGGCTGCAGGCAGGACAAGCAGGGAACTGATAATCAGAATGCCTACCCAGCGGATCGCGAACGTTACCACAACGGCGATCACGATGGCAAATACAAATTCATAAAAGCGGACATGAATTCCCCGGCTTTTGGCCAGGGATTGATTGACACTTACCAGAAGCAGCTTGTTGAACCAGCCTGCCCAAAACACCAGCACCAGCACAAAAATCAGGGCTAAAATTCCCAGCTCTGAAGGGGTTATGCTTAACAGATCACCGATCAAATACACGGAGTACTTGCTAAAGCCGCCGTTGCGTGACAGGAGCACGATACCCAATGCAACTGCCGTTGAGGAAAATACGCCGATGATCGTATCCGTCGATGCCGTATTGGCATTTTTAACACTAATCACCGCAACCGCAAACAACACCGAAAAAACCAGCAAAGCCCAAAAAGGGCTTTGAATCCCGAGTACAACTCCCGCCGCAACGCCTGTCAACGCCGAATGTCCCAACGCATCTGAGAAAAAGGCCATCCGGTTATTCACGATCATTGTGCCTAGGATACCTAGAATGGGCGTCACCAGAAGAACAGCCAGCAGGGCGTTCTTCATAAAATCATATTCCAGCCAGGCCAGAGGAAGCAAGGCATCCAGCAGTCTATACCATTGTTCGATCATTGGTTTGTTCTTCCTCTTTTCTTTTAGATTCAGCGTTTCCTTTCGCCCACCCCATACCAAATGTTTCAATCACTTTCTCGTTATCGAAGACTTCAGCAGCGGTTCCACAGCATTCGATGGTTGCATGATTCAGCAGTATCACGCGGTCCGCATATTTGGCCACGAGATTCAAATCGTGCGAAACAAGAATAATCGATAAGTCATAGTCCTGACGCAGCCTGGAGACAATATCATAGAACAGTTCCAACCCTTTCTGGTCGATACCCGACACCGGTTCATCAAGAAACAAGAGATTTGGGACGGGGTCAAGCGCCAGCGCGAGTAATACTCTTTGCAACTCCCCTCCGGATAGCGCACCCAGTCTTCTGTTAAGCAGATGTTCAGCCTGCACAAGCGTCAAATTCTTTTGAACGCGTTTTTTTGTTTTTTGAGAAGAACCGAGCCAGACGGGAAAACGGTTGTAAGTCGCCGTAAACAAGTCCAGCACAGTGACCGGCGAACTGTTGTCAAAATCAAGTTTCTGCGGGACATAGCCGATGAGCGGACGGCCCTTTTGGTTATCTTTAGGATCAAGAAATTCAATCGTTCCCGTGTGTGGAATTTCACCGAGGATGGCTTTAAACAAGGTTGTCTTACCAGCTCCGTTCGGTCCGATCACCGCAGTCAAATCGCCGCAGTATATTTCAAGATTGATATCCCGCAGTATTTCTTTGTTATTCAGCGTCACCCCAAGGTGGTTGATCCGCGTACGGCATAAGCCGCATCCGCATTCTTCATATGATTCATGATTGCAGCATTTATTTTTCATTGGAGGGCCTCCTGCAGTGTCTGCAGATTTTTATCCATCAAATCAATATAAGCATCCATTTTCAGTGGGCCCGTGACGATCGGGTCAAGGTAATAGACACGGGCACCTGTTTCGTTCGCGATTGTCTCTGCCGTATCCGCAGAATACTGAGGCTCGGCAAACAAAGCCTTGACGTTTAATGCTTTGATTTTTTCGATCGTTTCAGTCAGTTCTATTGGGCTGGGTTCTGATCCGGGCTCCCGCTCGATCACAGCTGCCACATTCAAATGAAATTCTTCGGCAAAATACGGGAATGCCTCATGAAAAGTCACGATATCCCGGTTCTTTACCCCATCCAGGGCCTGGTGCATTTTATTTTTTTCCTGTTCGAGCTTCGCAATATATTCTGCAGTATTTTCCTGATATTTTTCAGCATTTTCGGGATCAAGGGCCGCCAGCTTATAGCCAATGTTTTGAACCTGTCTGATCGCTTTAGATATACTCAGCCACACATGCGGATTTTTCCCTGTCTCATCCTGAATCAGGGTAATCCCTTCACTGGCGTCGATGATCTCCAAATCCGGCATCTGCCCTGTAACCTTAGCGAGGAATGATTCCATTCCCGCGCCGTTGATCACCAGAACCTTGGCATCTTCCAGGCTTTTCAGATCTTCAGTCGTCAGGGCATAATCGTGGAGACAGCCGGTTGTCGGTTTGGTCATATTGACGACGGTCACGTTCGAGATACCCTTCGTGATGTTTAAAGTAAATAGATAGATCGGATAAAACGAAGTCGCAATTTTCAGCGATCCTCGACTGTCATCCGTATTCACCGCGGCGCTCTCCTTCGCGCCGCACCCGCTTAAGGTTACCATGATTGCCAGCAAAGCCGCGCAAAAAGGTTTCGCCCACTTAAAAAACATTTTTGTCCTATTGGTCCTATTTGTCCTATTCATTGCCGTTTTATCAATCATAGCCGTCTTTGCGATCTTAGCAGTCATCAACTAATTTCCCCTAAAATTTGCAAATGGTTCTCATTTGCATTAATATATAAATTGATTATACTACAAAAGTATGCATTTTATTCCCCTTGATTAGAAATTATTCCAAATATTTTTTGGCAAAGTCATTAATGCTTTGTGAAGCTGTGTAAAAGTATTACAATAGAGTCAGAGTCAGATATATTAGGTTGAAATCATTAAAAATCTTCTGGAGCGACTGACAAAAACAACCTCATGATCAATTCGGAGGGCACTGTTCCGTTGTGAGCAAAAATTTGACTAAAAGGACTGAATTCTTTGCCTGAAAACCAGCAAGACCCATTAAAAGAAATCATGAAAAAAGCAGGGATCAAGAATACCAAGCATAGGAACTTGATATTTGACCTGCTTCAGAATGCGGAAGAACCTCTGACGGCTGAGGAGATTTTTATTTCTCTAAAAGATAAAAGCTTGTCCATTTGCCTTTCTACCGTCTATCGTACGCTGGAAAAGCTGATGTCGGGCAATCTGCTTCTCAAAACGAATATCTCTGATGACGGCAAAGCCAGATATGAACTGAATCATGACCAGCATAAACACTATCTGATTTGTATGAAGTGCAACAAACGGATCTCGATTGCGGACTGCCCAATGAAAGAATTCGAAAAGGCCCTGAAAGACCAGGCCGATTTCGATGTGATCCAGCACAAATTGGAAATCTACGGTTACTGTCAGGACTGCAAGACCTCGCCGCAGCCAAAAAGATAAAAATACTTTTCTTTGACTTTTTTCCCTGTCAGCATTTCCAGCGCCCTGGCGTAATAGAGAATCTGCTGGCGGTACCTTTCCAGAATAATGCGGGATCCGCCTTCCGGAATCCGGTCCGTCTTATAGTCAACCAGAACAATCCCGTCCTCTTCCTCAAAATAACAGTCAATAATGCCCTGCAGCAAGACGACCTCCTGCCCGCAGGCACCTGCCGCCATGTCAGGGAATACTTCCCGGCATGGTATTTCTATATTAAAACGGACTTCACGGTTTACACTGCCTGAAGCCTTCATTCTGCGTCCGAGCGGGGACTCGAGAAAAAACATTATCTTTTCCGGATCGACGCTTTCAGCCTGCTGCTCTGTGAGCAGTTCTTTTTTGACCATTTCCTGAATCTGATTCGGAATGTCATTGCGCTGAACATCCAGGTGCTGCATGACAAAATGCAGAATTGTTCCCACTTCTGCCGCATTTAGCCCTTTCTTTTCTTCGAGAAACAACGGCTTTTTGATCAGCTGCGGCAGGGAAGCCGATCCGTTTGCAAGCCCCAGCCCTGTCTCTTCCGAAAGCTCCGCTTCCAGCCGTCTCTTCAGTTCGGTGACAGAGACTTTGGGCGGGATTCGGGTACTGGCAGTGAAAGTATACTCCCAGCCAAGCCTTCGCGCAATCTCTTTCTTTACATCTCTGCGGTGGAGTCGATCACTGTCGCTGTCATTATTATCACTATTATCTCTACTATCGTTATTATCGTTATTATCATCATTAACTTCGGTATCACCGTGATCTTCGGTCTCCTGATGTAAACTAGCCAGCCATCGGATGAATGTTTCTTCTTCCTTTTCCTGAACGGCTGATCTGCCAAGAAGCTCATTTTTTGTCCACATGCGGATCTGCCATTCGGACGGATCGTCAAGCAGACCGTTTCCCGATGCTCCCTCTGTTACATCGGTAGGATACCCGAGCCAGCCGGCCCGAGTGGCAGTGCTGCAGCCCCGGTACTTTATGAGTGCCGGCCCGATCCAGTCCAGATATTTTTCTCCTTTGAATACTTCGTATGCAGGCAGCTTTTCCGGATCACCTGCAGCAGCTTTAGACCATTTATTCAACGCCTTCCGAGCATTGGAAACTGCTCCGGAGATAATCAGCTTTTCCCTGGCTCTGGTCAAGGCCACATAGAGAATCCGCATTTCTTCCGACAGGGTCTCCATCCTGATTTGTTCCCGAATTGCATATTTAGGAACAGACGGATACGCTATCCTGAGCCTCGGATCCGCAACGTCAGGACCGAGTCCAAGCTCCTGATGAAATAAAATACTCCTGTTTAAATCATGAAAGTTAAATTTCTTGCCGCATCCGGCCAAAATAACGACCGGGAATTCCAGCCCTTTGCTTTTATGAATACTCATAATCCGGACGACATTATCATTTTCACCAAGGATTTTGGCATTGCCAAAATCACCCTGGTTGCTTTTAAGCTTGTCAATGAAATTAATAAAATTGAACAGCCCTTTAAAACTCGTTTCCTCATATTGTCTGGCCCGTTCAAATAGAATCCGGAGATTGGCCTGACGCTGCACGCCCCCAGGCATCGCTCCGACAATCCCATAATAGCCTGTCTCGGTATAAAGCTGCCAGAGCAGCCCGTCGGCAGACAGATATTGAGCGGTGTCCCGCCATCTGTGAAGGTTGCTCAGGAACATTGCTGCTTTCTTTTTCAGCGTTTCTTTTCCAGGTGTTTCGTTCTTCATTTTTCCTATCTCAGATTTTCCGTCCGCGAGTTGATTCTGAAATTTGATTCCCGGCTTACTGCTCTCTAATTCGTTATCAGGCTTTCCGCTCTCCGGTTCAGGAGTATCCTCTTCTGCCGTCTCTTCCACCAACTGTTTAAGCGCCTCATAGATCGGCACATGCCGTCTGGTAAGCCGCAGCCCGGCGAGTTCATCAGATGAGAAAGCGGCCAGCGGCGATCTCAGAACGGCCAATAACGGAATATCCTGCAACGGATTATCAATGATCTGGAGCAGTGACAGGATCACCTGTACCTCGGAAGACTTGAAAAATCCTGTGCCGGTATCAGCAAAGGCAGGGATGCCAGCCGCCGTCAGTTCCTCTGTGAATACCTCGGACCAGTTCCGGGTGGTCCGGAGAAGAATGACAATGTCGCTGCAGCGCAGCTCTCGGTACGCTTTGCTTTCCTTATCATAAACTGCCGCCCGTCTGCCCTGTTCGTCCGGCTGGAATAGTTCCTCTATCCTTCGAACCGTAAAGCGGGCTTCGCACTGGATCGCATCCAGCATCCCCGGGTCAATCTGTTCCGTTTCATCAGAGAGGCCATTTGAGGCGTCCGCAAACTCCGTCAATTCCTGTTCTTCCTGACCTGAACTGTCAGAAAATCCGTTTTCCTGATCCAACCGCTCCGGATCACCTGTTTGAATAAGATGAAATTCTACGGATCCGCCAACAGTCAGCTGTTCCTGGTCATTTTCGGCAAAGACGGCTCCCGGATTCAAAGCCTCGTTGTCATTGTAGTCCAGTTCCCCGACCTGAACCGACATGATCTGCCTGAAAATGTAGTTAACAGCATCAACCACTTCCCGGCGGCTGCGGAAATTCTTATACAGGCAAATTTTTCGATGGCTGGCGCCTTGTTCCGGAGAGTAACTGTGATACTTCTCCAGAAACAGTTCCGGTTTAGCCTGTCTGAATCTGTAAATACTCTGTTTGACATCTCCGACCATAAAGACATTCGGTCTGGCTGATCCTGTCCGGGAAATCATCTGAAGCAAAATCTCCTGGACCAGATTGCTGTCCTGGTACTCATCGACCAGAATTTCCGCGAAACGTTCCTGATAGCGTTTGGCTGCTTCAGACGGCACATACGCTCCCGTTTCATCCTGCACCGTCAGAATTTCGAGGCAAAAATGTTCCAGGTCATTAAAATCCACCAGAGACTTGCCATTCTTTTTCAGCGCATATCTGCGTTCAAATTCAACAACCAGTCTGCTTAGACACTGCATCAGCGGCCGGAGGGTCTGCAAATCTGCTCTGATATCTGCCGAATCAGCTGCCAGGGCCCGTTCTTTCAGTTTACCAATCTTCTTTTTGACCTGATCCCGGATTTCTTTGACCTGCTCTTGAACAGCTTTATCCGCATCTTTGCCGGCTGACGGCAGTCTTTGAAACGGGTAGTTCCGGGCTGTTTGGGCAAGGTCATCCCACCTGGCATTACGCTCTTCCAGACAAAGCTCCCGGATATGCTGCAGAAAGCAGTATTCTTCCTCGAAGATAGGACGGTATTTATCCAGTCCTGTACCAGGCTGCAGAAGCGCAACTGCGGCCTGCATATTCTGTATCAGTCCCTCAATTTCAAGTCCGATACTTTTAAGCAGGATTTTTCCCCAGCTGGTCTGACTGAAATCCGTCCCTTCGGACATGCCGAAACGTCCGGTCATCTCCGCAAGCCATTTTTCCGGCCAGGGACTGCTTTGTATAAACGTATGCAGATTCAGCACCATGTCCTGTAAGGCCTGATCGTCCCTGTTACCGCCATAACACTCTAATAGTTCAAGAAAATCGTGATTCTCGGCATTCTCTTCATACATTTCATCAAACAGGTCATTGAGTACTTCCATTTTCATCAGCATCGTTTCCGTCTCATCGGCAATCCGGAAAGACGGATCAATATTTATGGCCTGGAAGTTACTACGGATGACCTCAAGACAAAACGAGTGAATGGTTGTAATACTGGCTTTGCTTAACAGCGTCAGCTGTTTTTGCATATTGGAAGACCCCGGGTTGCTTTCCAATACTACAGCGAGAGCTTCGGCAATCCTTTCCCTCATCTCTGCCGCAGCTGCATTGGTAAACGTCACCACGAGCAGCCGGTCAATGTCCACAGGGTCATCGTTATCCGTAATTCTTTGGATGATCCGCTCCACGAGTACGGCCGTCTTACCGGCCCCGGCAGCCGCTGCAACCAGCAGGTTGCAGTCCTTGGCTGTAATTGCTTCCCATTGTTCATTCGTCCATTTCGTCTGATCAGTCATGATTTTGTTCCGCCTTCATGATATGGTTCCAGATTTCCTCATCTCCGTGGGCGGTCAGCAACCGGAAGCTATTTTCCTTTCTGGCCGGATCAAATTGGCAGACTGCTGCGTAGCAGCAGTAGGTACACGAGGTTATCCGCTTTTTCTTGTACGGCGTGATCGAAACACTGCCGCCCATCATTTCCTCACATAAGTCTTTCAGAAGGTTCCGGACATATTTTCTGAGGATTTCAAATTGTTCCAGGGTAGCTGCCGAGGATTTGCCCAGAAGGTCTCCCTTATTGATCCTAGCCGGAATAATTAGCGAAGTGCCGTCGATGGTCCGGTCCATTTCCTTAATCAATTTGACATCCGCGAGCAGCAGGCCCTTCATTTTCAGTTGTTTCATAATGTCCAGCTCGATCTCTTCCTCCGTAAGCCTGCCATCAGCTCTGACGATAGGATCATCGATCCGGAAATACAGGATGCCTCCCGGCAGGACTGGTTTTTCCGTCTCCAGCCCACTGTTCTGCCAGAGGGCATCGAGATACGTGAATAACTGGATCTGCAGTCCGTAATAAACGTCGGCCAGTTTGAAATCCTTGCTCCCAGATTTATAATCCACGATTCTGAGGTAGGTCCCTTCTTCAGCTTCCAACGCATCGACCCTGTCAATCCTTCCGCTTAAAGACACCTTCCGGCCTGAATCAAGTTCAATCACAATCGGCGGGAACTTTTCCCGCTCGCCAAATCCAAGCTCATAACCCAACGGCTCAAAGCCACTGCGCTTGAGGTGCTCCGCAATCATCCAGACCGCACGCGTGATGACCCTTTTCAGTCTCAAGGCAAGTGAAGTATACCGTTGGGAGGACGTGAGGCCGGACCCCTGCATTTTTCGAAGCATTTCATCCACAATCTCCGAGACTTTCTCCCGGCACCACGGTCTTTCCATCTCTCGCCAAGAGATTTGCTGCTGCGCCGCCTCCAGCGAAAATCTTTCGAGAACGGCATGCATAAACGTCCCGACATCCGGCGGACTGAACTGATAAATCTTTCTCTCTTTGGCTTCAAGTCCATATTGAAGATAAAATGCAAACTGACAGGACGCATATTTTTCGAGCCTCGATGCACTGGCATGAGCCGATGCGCCATACAATGCCGTTATTTTTGCTGAGCTGACCGGCTCGGCAATATTTCTGGCTGAGAATGCTGTCTGAAGTGCCTCACAGCGCGGTTTCCATTCTTCCAGCCCATTGTACCAGCGATAGACATCCCGCCACCAGCCGTTGATTTCCAGCCCTTCTGCCTTGCGGCGGAAAGCTGCAACCATTTGTTTGAAAGAAGGAGATTTTCCGGTCAGCTGTTCCAATTCAGCACTTTCTAGCCAGGTATTTTCTGTGCCGGCATTCACCACTTCTGTATTCTTCGTCTCTGTATTCTCTGTCCCTATATTCTCCGTCTCAGCATTTTCTTTACCAGCAGCAAACCTGGATAGCGCTGGAATCAGCGTGCTGTTTTCCAAAATTTCCGGGAACAGCTTCCTCAGCCGGTAAATCACCAACGAAGGCCGCAAGCTTCGGCCTTCCTGGTCGGCGATCGGCCAGCTCAGGCGAAGATAAGCAGATGCGGTCGTTAAAGACCGGTAAATCAGATACTGGGCCTGAAAGGCCTGCGTGCGGGTATCATTAGCCAGTTCAATCCCAACCGTATTCAGCGCGGCACGGTCCGCATCGGCCAGGATACCTTCCGTCTGCGCAGTGGAAGGGAACACCCCGTCATTGACCCCTAAAATAAAAAGTGCTTTGATCTGATGGCTTCGGAACCTCTCGATGCTGCCGATCAGAACTTGATCCAGCGAAGCCGGTATCAACCCGATCTGATATTCGGCGAAGCCGATTTTCAGGGTGTCCGTAAAGCTTTCCAAACTCAAAGGCTCCTCGCCCATCGTCTCCACGGTCTGATCCAGGACGTTCATCAGGATATTCCAGACCTGGCCGTATTCATTGGCCAGATTCAGCATACCCTGCCGCCTGAATTCTTCCATGATCCTTTCCAACCTGGCCGGGACGCCTATCCCGCCAAGAAAATCATACAGGGCTTCGCAGATTTCCGAAGCCTTTTTTCTGTTTTTGGTTTTGGCGCGAAATTGAAGAAGCGGGACTGCAATTTCACGTCTGGTCTGATTGATCTCCTTCAGCTCTATTTTGGCCTTTTCCACATCTTGGGGCCGCTGATTCTCTTCCGGCAGCAAACCCGGATGCATCGTCCAGTCTTCATTTTTCGTCCAGCGGCTTCCGCGGACTCCGCAGGCCAGTACATAATTTTCGATGCGGTCCATACGCTCCCTGTCCAGACCGGTCAATCCGGTTTTCAGATACGCAAATACCGCTTCATAAGACCAGTGGTCGTTAAATATATCGAGCATCGCCAGAATCATTCTGACCAGCGGCTGATCTGTGATCTCGGTCTTACTGTCCAAAAAATATGGAATTTCATACTCAGCAAAAACAGTTTCCAGGAAACTCCGGTAGCCGTCCAGATTTCCGGTGACTACGGCGATATCTCTGTATCTGAGCCCTCGATCCCGGCAAAGCCTGACGATGTCTGCCGCTGTAGCTTCAATCTCCGCATAGATATTTACCGAAGCATGCAGGGAGATATCCCTGGTTGCTTCTGGATATACCCGGTACGGATAGGCATCATAATACCGTTCGAGGTGGGACAACTCCGTACTGCAGCGAAACCTGGGCAGAGGAACTTCCGCCAAATGAACCGACGGCTCAATCTCCAAGCCCGCCTCCTGGCAGATTTTCTTGAACTTACGGTACACGCCTTTGACTTCAGAGAATACATCGGTTTCCATCAGACCTTCTTCATCAAGACAGTCCGTACACAGACAAATGTTCACCCTGTTCACCTTAAGCAGCAGCCTTGTGATGACTTTGTATTCCTGCGGTGTAAATCCGGCAAAACCATCAACCCAGATTTCTGCGCCGTCAAAAATGTTTGTGGATTCCAGCTTGGCTGCCGCCAGGGTAAGATCATCGTCACTATCCCGATATCTTTGCCGGATCAGTTCCTCGAACCCGGAATAGACGGCATTCAGTTCAGCCAGTTTGTCCCTGAGCGGCTGGTCCGCCATATCGGCAATGACGTTCTGCAGATCTTCCGGCGTAACATTATACCGTTTCAGCTCTGTGATTAGCCCTGAAAGCGAACTGACAAACCCTTTGCGGTCGGCTGATCTCGTATAGACCTTCAGTTCGTCTTTAATCTGCGTAAGGACACGGTAGATCAACATGCTCTTGCCTGCCGGGTGGATATGCGGGTACGTGATTCCGCCCGCCTCGTTAAATACCCTGAATGCCAGGCGGCGGAAACTTAATACTTCCGTCTTTAGAATCCCGCCGGTCTTCAGCACATTAATCAAGTCCCTCTCCGCCTGCAGCGTATACTGTTCCGGCACAAGCAGCACCAAAGGATGATCCGCTCCGTTTTTGACGCGTTCCTTTATTTCATTCAGGCAATAGGTGGACTTGCCGCTGCCGGACCGTCCGTAAATAAACCTAAGACTCATCCTGTTCTCCGTTCCTCTGAGAATTATCCAACTAAGTACTCGTAATTCTGTGTTTTTTCATTCTTGAGTTATTCAAACGTACGGTCTTTGGTTTCTTCAATCAGCCTAATAAAAGCCGCTTGAAACCGCTCATTGTCTTCTTTGGTTCTTTTCTTAACATGGGTGGTTCTTCCTCCCCCGCGCCGTACCTTTTGTCCGACGTGACGTTCAAAAAGGAGGCGTTCAATATTGTTGTCGGTATAAATAAGACCATTTTGATTAATGGCCCTGGCGCCTTTCCCCAGAACAAGCGCCGCCAGTCCGTAATCCTGCGTGACAACAATATCCTCCCTGTCCAACCGCTTCATCAGTGCAAAATCCACACTGTCCCGGTCCTGGTCCACGGTGATCACCGTACTGTAGTCGTCCTTCAGTTCATGGGAAGTATCGATGATCATGATGACCGGAAGTTCAAATTGTTTCGCGCAGCTCACAATGAGCTCCTTCACCGGACAGGCATCCGCGTCAACCAATATTTTCATGTCCTTGCAGGGCCTCCTTGATCTCGGTTAAAAATAAATCCCCGTATTTCTGCAGTTTCCTTTCGCCAACGCCATTTACCCGGATCAGCGCATTTCTGTCCTGCGGACAGTTTTTGGCCATTTCCCTGAGCGTGCTGTCCGGAAAAATCATGTACGGAGGTAATCCCTCCTGCTGGGCAATCTGTTTGCGCAAGGCCCGCAGTCTTTCAAATATTTGTTCAGCGGCGGTGAGCGATACTTCTTCCCGCTGCACCTGAATCTGATACACTTTTTCCTCACTCTTAAGCACAGCCGTCGCTTTCGGCGCAAGCTTCACTACCGGATACTGACCGCCTGCAACCATAAGATAACCTTCGGCTGCCAGGAAACTGATCCTGTCCTTAATCTCCTGCAGCGGTGTGTCCTTCATGATCCCATGGGTAGATAGTCTGTCCAGCCCAAACTGCAGAACTTTTTTGTTCTGGGAGCCTTTGAGTACCTCGGCTACCAACGCCGAACCAAAACGTTCCTTCATCCGGTAAACACAGGACAGGATTTTTTGGGCATCCAGAGTTACATCAACCTTTTTCCGGTCATCGTCACAGTTGCTACAGTTCCAGCATTTATCCGGACTTTCTGTTTCTCCGAAATACTCCAGAATGGTCTGCCTTAAACATCTCGATGTATGGCAGTAATCGACCATGGCCTGCAGTTTTTTATACTCATTGGCCACACGCTGTTCCTGAAATATGGTTTCTTCAATCATCATTTTCTGAATCTGCACGTCCTGGGGACCAAAAAGCAAAAAACACTCTGCCGGCTCACCGTCACGGCCCGCCCTACCAGCTTCCTGATAATAGGATTCAATGTTTTTGGGCATGTTGTAATGGATCACAAACCGGACATTGGATTTATCGATTCCCATGCCGAAAGCGTTTGTTGCCACCATCACAGCAATCTCGTCATAGATAAACTTTTCCTGATTGCGCTTTCGTTCGTGATCGGGCAAACCGGCATGGTAACAGCCGACTGAGAATCCCTGTCCTTTCAGCAATTTATAGAGTCTGTCGACATCTTTGCGCGTTGCGGCATAGATAATTCCTGAATCATCGCGGTTATTTTTCAGACGATTCTGAACAAATATCTTCTTGTTTTCACCGCGAAGAACGGAAAACTTCAGGTTCGGCCTGTCAAATCCCGTGATAAAGCAATTGGGTTTCCTAAGGCCCAGCATGCGGATAATATCCTGCCTGACTTCCTCGGTGGCCGTAGCCGTAAAAGCCCCGACCAAAGGCCTTGCGGGCAGGGATTGAAGAAACTTGCTGATCCGCAAATAGCTCGGACGAAAGTCATGGCCCCACTGGGAAACACAGTGCGCTTCGTCTACAGCCACAAAATGGATTGGCAGTCCATTCAGCCTGGCAAGGAACTCTTCGGACTCCAGACGCTCCGGAGCCAGATAGACCAGTTTATACTCTCCCCGCTGCATCCTGTCAATGCGCGACCAGGTCTCTTTCGGAGAAATAGAGCTGTTGATAAACGTAGCCGGAATGCCGGTTTGGCCGAGACTGTCCACCTGATCTTTCATTAGAGAGATCAAAGGAGAAATAACCAGCGTAACCCCTTCAAACAAAACCGCCGGAATTTGGTACGCAATCGATTTGCCTGCCCCTGTAGGCATAATGGCTAACGTATCCTGCCTCTGAAGCAGGCTTTCAATGACTTGTTCCTGCCCTCCTCTGAATTCCCGATAACCGAAATACTTGAGCAGGGCTTCTTTTGCTTTCGCAATCATATCGAATATCTCCCATCCGTCGGGATTATAGAAAAATAACCATAGAGCAGAATCTATGGCTGATTTTATGTATTAGAGTTCGCCGGAAAAAAGTCATTTCCTTTATTAATTTCAGGATTTTTGTTACAATTCTAATCAGATTGCTTCTGCAATTATTTTCAGGAGGTGTTTCTGTGAACAAGAAACCGAAAACAAAATATCCGCGCGCTTTCTTTAAAGTCAAAATGGGCACTCAAATTATCCAGCCCCGGAAAGGTGCCGGAGCAAAAGACTCAAATCCTTACAACCGCAAAGCCAAACACAAAAAAACCATCGCGTTCGAGCACTTCGATCCGGTGGTTTTTTTGTGGTATTCGTTTGGATGGATATCTTGAAAATTTGCCGTTTTTGAAGTTTACTACACTAGTATAGTAGATTTCAAAAACGGCAAATTTTCAATGTAGGTTGTCCCATTCTGAATATATAAATGAGCATCATCCCTTTTCTAAAGAAAAGGTTGTTTGGAACAAGACCAAAATTAGTTAATTCTGTTCTCCCCCAAAAATAAGTACACCTTTCGGATAATGATCCTGCACCCAGACCAAACTATTTTTGTCTGTTATCTCCTGGATATGTTTCTTATAGGCATCATACCAGTCCTGATGATTCGTACTGGCATATTTGATATCCTCACTGCCGAGGATCTTCCGGCATAGGATCTCCATCAGACTTCCCTTTAAGCCTGTCTGTCCGCCTTTTGCAAATTCGGAGAATAGGTAAGGCAGTGCTTTTTCATCCATGGCAATAATTGTTTCAACCTCTGTCGGATGCGCATTCAAATAATCATAGGGATTTGAGGAATCCATTGGTGATGTCATGATCTTCTCCAGACAATTTTTAACCTGATCCGCATTATTGGCTACTATATTCCCATCTGTATATCCATAACTGGCATAGACGCTGTTCAAGCGGTCAATCATTTCCTTCAGCTTTCCGATATTGTCGGAATAAAGACGTACATCTCCTTGCATGACCTGCTCAATCCGGCTCCTTGACTTTGACCAGCTATACCCTTCCAATTGCCCAGTACTGTCGGCAAATCGAATGTTAATGATTTGGACGTTATCCACCAAAGCAAAGAGCAAAATGGCATTGCGATCAAACACATTTCCGATGATTCCGTCTTCTGCCGTAATCGCCGAAGCGTTATTAATCCGATAATTAATGGTTATGCCATATGGCTCAGCGGACGTCTGCAACTCGACTTTATCCCGGACAACCCCTTCTGGCAAAGGCATCGCGTCAATCAGCGCGATAACCTTGCTCGCATTGCCTACATACGGTGTTTTGTTGGCCAGTAATTTATCGACCGCGTAGCCTGAGTACGTTTTCTGCCCTGTAGCCGCCCCATTTATCGGGTTTGCTATGAATCCAATCATCAACGCCGCGATCACGATAATTATAGCCGTGCCAACCCAAAAACGAGGCTTTCTGTAATGGATCACATTTTTTATTCTCTCTTTAATATTGTTTTCACCGAAAGCTAAAGGGGTAGCCTGCCAGAAGCTGTTCTTCTGAACTGCCAACGCCAGCAGGGAATTGGCATAATCCGCTTTGATCCCTTGCCCCTTGTTTCTGATAACCGTTTCATCGCAGGACATTTCCATGTCCTTAACCATCAGCGTAAAGCAGAGCCACATCAACGGATTAAACCAATGGATGATCAGAACCAAAAATGCCGCCGGTTTGATCAGATAATCACTTCTCTGAATATGTACCGTTTCATGCGCCAGTACATAGGGTAATTCCCGGGACGAAATGCCTGCAGGCAAATAAATTCTCGGTCTCCTAAAGCCAAAAACAAACGGTGTGCTGATTTGATCTGTCTCATAAATATGCGATAAAGAAGCATCCAGCAGCGTAGCCGTTTTTATCTTTCCTGCAATTTTAAAATAGGAAAGAATATTCCAAATCAGCAGAACCATAACTCCGGCCATCCAGACCATACTGCCAAGCAACATCAGCATAGAAAGCGGACTTACACCCATTGCTGCGACCAGAGGCAGCGTACTGCCAACTGAGCTGTTTACTGTACCGTTTATTGCATAATTTATGTTCTCAAGGCCTGTCATCACCAGCGTCTCAGGCAAAGCATCAGGCTGCATGGCGGGTTTGACAACGTTTAGGAAACTAAAAACCGAGGTAAATGAACCAGGACAGGTCAGTCTGAAAAAAACCGCCAGCCACAACAGATAAGAAAAGACTTTCGGTGCCCTTTTCAGAAGCAGTCGAATCAGGATCACACCGAGAGCCACATAGGAAGCTGTCATGCTCATATCGACAACAGTGCTGAAAACTGTCATCAAGCTGTTCATTGTATCGCCTCCTCAATAATTCGTTTCAGTTCTTCAGCTTCCTTGGCTGTGAGCGTTTTCCGATCGAGGAATGCTGTTAAAAATTGCGGCAGAGAACCGTCAAAGTTTTTTTCGATCAAAGATTGGCTTTCATATTTCTGCACTTCTTCCTTTTTAACAAGTGAAGTGACGACTGCATCAGCATTGTCTAAAATGCCCCGTTCACATAGTTTTCGCAAAACCGTGTAAGTGGTTGACTTCTTCCAGCCCAGTCTTTCCAAAGAAAGCCGTGCAAGCTCAGTCGAATTCACCGGTTCTTTTTCCCAGACGATACTGACAAATCTATACTCCGCATCAAATAATTTATAGTTTTCCATGATACCCCCAAGGTTTATCTTAATAGACCTACTTATAAGTCTATCCCAATAGACCTCACTTGTCAACATAAATCCGCGGTGAAATTTTTTTCGAGGGCAACAGATCAAAGCCTGATATATTTTGTTGCCACTGATTGCACAAACGCACTGTCATGCTCCACAAACAGCAGGGTTGGCCGGCATCTTACAATGAGGTCCTCAATCTGCATCCGGGACAGAACGTCAATATAGTTCAGCGGCTCATCCCAGATATACAGATGGGCCTGCTCGCAGAGACTTTTGGCCAGGAGCACCTTTTTCTTCTGCCCTGCGCTGAACATACGCATATCTTTTTCGAACTGAACGCCTGAGAAATCGAGCTTGTGCAGAATGGTCAGAAAACGGCTTTCCTCAATCTGGTACTGCTCCGCAAAACTGCGCAGACTGCCCTGCAAGTAAGCGGTATCCTGCGAAATATAGGAGATTCTTAGATTACTTCCAATATTGACCTTGCCGCTGGAGGCAAGATCTTCTCCAATCAGCAGCTTTAAAACACTGGATTTGCCGCTGCCATTCCTGCCACTTAAGGCCACCCGCTCTCCTCTCTCTACAGTAAAATGAACATTCTCGCAGACCTTCCTGTCCGCATAATAGATTGCCAGGTCACGTAATTCCACAAGTGTATTTTTCGGGTGTGAAAGAGGTCTCATACTCAGGCTGTCGGCCAGCTCGATATTTTTTAAAAGTTTTTCTTTCGTCTGGATGTTCTTTTGCTGCCGAGCTTCGATCACTTTGGACCGTTTCATCATTTTTGCCGCCTGGTGGCCGATATAGCCTTTATCCGGCTTGATGCCGGAGTTCAGCGTTCCCTTCTTGGTCTTCTCAATTTTATCCGACCAGCCGGCCGTCCGCCTGGCTGCTGCCGATAATTGTTTGATCTCTTTCTGCAGCCTGTCATTCTCTGCTGTTTCAAACGAATCCGTTCTCTCTTTATTGACCCACCACGTTGAAAAATTGCCTTTTTGAAGTTCAATATTGGTTTTATTGATGGTCAGGATATGGTCGATACAACGGTCCAGAAAAAACCTGTCATGCGAAACCAGGATAAAGCCGGTTTTCCTGTTCAGATATTTCCCGACAACGCGCCTGCCCTCTATGTCCAGATGATTGGTCGGTTCATCGATCAAAAGAAAGTTGTGGGGTTTAATAAACAGTGCCGCAAGCAAAACCTTGGTCTGCTCCCCTTGGCTTAAGGCTGCAAAAGGCAGCTCCAGGACATCCTCTGCAACTTCGAGCAATGACAATTCTTTCTGAAGTTCCCAATGTTCAAAAGCAGGGCAGATACTTGCCACTACCTCAATGACATTTTGACTGGGATCGGTAACCTGAAAAGGAAAATAATCAAAAGACACGGGGGATTCAATTGTTCCAAGGTACTCGTATTTCCCGCACAGCAGCTGCAAAAAGGTCGTTTTACCGCGCCCGTTCCGGCCAGTGAACCCAAGTTTCCAGTCCGTATCGATCTGAAAAGATACATTTTCAAAAATATTGTCATAACTGCCGTCATAGCAAAACGTTAAATGGTCGATGTTAATCAACGCCATCGCGATCACCTCACAGTGTAAAAATAATAAGGCTGCAAGAAAGTTTATTCTTGCAGCTTCAAAATATCCTTGAACACAGTTGATGTGCAGAAAAAATGTTAACATAATGCACATTCCAAAACGCTGTCGGTCCAATGTGATCTTTGATTACTTTAAAAGATTGTAACTTTCTTGCTCCGTGGGCTTACTGCTCCTTGCCATCCTTGGCACCGCGGCATTAGCCCGTGGGCGTCACAAGGCCAGCAGCACTTGCTGCTTACTCCGTAACGCTCTTTTCACTTCACATTTAGCAAGAAAGTTTGCGCATCTTCCCATCTCCGATCAAGTTTATCTATTAACAAAAATTCCAAATCAACCTATTAATACATTACTTAACCTTAGTATTATATCAGATAACCCTATCATTCGATACTAGGCTAGAAAACCCTGCAGAATCATATCTTCAGCTTCTTTTTCCGTGAGGCCAAGCGTCATCAGCTTGATCAGCTGATCGTTTGCAATCCTGCCGATCGCCGCCTCATGGATCAGCTGAGCATCCGAATGGAAGGCCGAAATTTCCGGAATAGAAGAAACTTTCGCTTGATCCATAATAATGGAATCACATTGAATATGTCCGCGGCATTGGGCATAGCCGCGCATATTCAAATGAAAAACTTGAGTGGAATTATCCTGCGCCACGGAACGGGAAATGATTTGGGCGGCAGCATCTTCTCCTATCAGCTCAACTGTAATATCGGATTCGGCATTCTGGTTGGTGGTAGTCAGCAGTCTTTCCATGACAATCAGACGCGCGTTCTTGTGCAGGCGCACTTCCGTATCCCTTTTGGTTTGGTCGACACCTCTAATCTGAACCATTTCCAGCTCAGCCACGCCGCCCTCTTCGACTTCAATAATCGTCTTCGGATTCAAAATCCTTTCCCCGCTGCCATCGCCTTCGCCGTAGTGTTTTTCCACATACTTCATCTTGGCGCCCTTACGGACAAAAAATTCGTGAACGCCATCATGCTGGGCTTTCTTGCTTCCCGGGTTATGAATCCCGCAGCCGGCCACAATCAGAACGTCCGAGTCGGCGCCGATTTCAAATGTATTGTAAACGAGGTCATCCATCCCTTCAGACAGAATAACCGGAATATGCACGCTTTCTCCTTTGGTTCCGGGTTTCACAATGATATCAATGCCAGGCTTGTCCTGCTTGGTGATAATATCAATATTTGCAGTCGTATTTCGTCCTGCTTTCTCGCCATTTTTACGGATATTATAGGCTCCATGCGGGATTTCATGCAAATCAGCCACTTCAGCCAGAATTTTTTTATCGATCGCATTCAACATTGGGCTTTTCCTCCTACAATGGTACAGTTATTTCTGCATTCGCAGTTGGAATCCAGCAGCTCGATTTCACCCAGAATTTTAGCCTTGGTGGTCACTTCGCTGATTTTTCCGTCGGACACTAAAACAACCTGGTCGGCCAGACGGAGAATCCTCTCCTGGTGAGAGATAATCACAATCGTCGTGTCATACTTTTTATTTAAATTTTGGAACGTCTCAGTCAGCTTCTGGAAGCTCCACAGGTCAATCCCTGCTTCCGGTTCATCAAAGACAGCCACTTTCAGGTTGCGTGCCAAAATACTGGCAATTTCAACTCTCTTTAATTCCCCGCCCGAAAAGCTCGCATTGATTTCCCTGTCCAAATAATCCTGCGCGCATAAACCCACATCATAAAGCAAATCACAGGAATTCACCTCTTTATCCGGACCGGCAGCCAGCTTTAAAATATCGCGGACTTTCATTCCTTTAAAACGGGGCGGTGACTGAAACGCATAGCCGATACCCAGCCGTGCTCTTTCCGTAATTCCCATCTGGGTAATATCCGTTCCGTCCAATAATATTTTCCCTGCCGTAGGCTGGTAAATACCCATAATCACTTTGGCGATTGAGGATTTTCCTCCCCCGTTCGGACCTGTCATGACGTAAATCTTTTTCTTATCCAGGGTGAGACTGACGTTCTCAAGGATTTCCACATCTGTTCCCTGGTCATCGTCTAACGTCAGGCCGACATTTATCAATTCCAACATCTCAATACCACCTTTTAAGCATTTTCCGATTTAAAAATTTTTGCAACATCTTCCATCATTATCTCTTGATAGATATTTCTTCGGATATTATAGCATCCCAAATTAAATAAAGGAAATCCCAGTATCCTTTAAGTGCTTAATGACTTATTAACGTCAAAAATCAAATAAAATCATGAAGGGCAAATGCTTTCTTTAACGGTTATAAAGCACAAGCGTAAAAAAACCGACTTTTCCCATTCCTGCGTTATACGTCATCTTCTGGTCCATGGACATCCGGACGACATCGATTCCGCTGCCTTCCATCGAATATTGCTTTTTGTCCGGGAAGCGGCAGGGCTCTTCCTCAAGGGCCGAGCATTTCTCACACAATGTGCAAGGACCTGCGCCCATGATCAGAACATCATCCGCAGTGAATTCTTTCCGCAGCGCTTTGTTCAGATTATCCAGAATCTCAATCGACTCCTTCATTTCTTTTGTGGAACGGATTGAGATAATTTTGCAGAGAATGAAAGCCTGACCGTATTTCTGGACCCTGGCTTTTCTTTCCTCCTCCGTCCCTGCTCCGGGCGGACAGGCATGGTTCTTTCCAAAATTTCCGCAGGTATTTCTGGCGCACTGATCGAATACATCCTGTGAAAAAACAATGTTATCAACTTTGATTTCTCTGTATTCGTCAAATCCCAATTTTGTGAAGATTTCGATTAACCGCTCTCTTAGATCCATTTTCTTTGGCCCCTTTTTTCTTCATTTCTAGCACGCAGGAAGCTTGGAACCCTACATATGGAATACTATACAAACTGATCAATTAATTCAAGGGTAAAAGGTCAAACCGTGGATATTAAAACGGATAACCCGGCAAACTGAATACTCGCTATGTCCAGGTTTTGATGTACGGCATAACCCTCAATCAATTACAGGAGTATCCTGCTTCCGAAACTCCTAATGCTTTTAAGATGCTTAAACAAAAAACCAAGAAGAAAGTGATTTTTTGAGGCAAAAGAAAAAACTAAAGAGCTATTTATAAAGCCTTTAGTTTTGTAATATCCTCAGTATTTTTCGCCGTTGCTGAAATTATTGTATCAAGTTTCCGGTGGATTTCTTTGTGTTCTGCTTGGTTTTTCTTTTCCATTGCTTCCAGTTTATCATCAATAGAATTGATTCTGTTATCAATGGATGATAATTTTTCTAGGATAATATCAAGTTTATCCATTTGAAAACATCTCCTTTGTTATAAGTATAAATAGATCGAAGTCTTAAGTAAATAAAAATAATGTTGCGTCAGTTCCATCAAGAAAACTTACAAAAAAGAACAATAAAACGGCACTTTTGAATAACTGATCTTTTATATATGAAAAGAGAGCTAATTCAGCTCTCTTGGTATGTTCTAATTTTTAATTTTAACTAGGATTAGACTAGGTCTTTGACTAGGAACTTAGGGTAACTAAAAGATATTAAAATGGTGGGTTTGATAGGATTCGAACCTACGACCCCCGCGATGTGAACACGGTGCTCTAACCGGCTGAGCTACAAACCCACAATGGCATGCACATGGTTTATTATAGCGCTATTATCTGGGAAATGCTACCCTAAAAGCTCTAAAAAGCAACAATCATTCCTTTTTTACTGGCCTAGGTCGCAATGGTCGCTCCCATCTTTCCCCGACCCATTCGATCAGCCTGCTCAGAGACTTGTTTCGATCTATATCAGAGCAAAGGACTGATTAGAAACTGGTAGATATGCTCAATCGGCCACCCTATTACGATATTGATCACATTTGTAATAATCAGAATCAGTAAGATAAACGTACTCATCTGATAAATCTGGCTGTACAGACTGCTGTCTTTCAAACCGAGCAAACCAAAGACAACATGGGAACCGTCGAGCGGCGGGATTGGCAGAAGGTTAAAAACAAACAAGACGACATTCATCCAGACCGCATTAACAAAGATCGTTTGCAGAATATTCAGCGTATTGTTATCGAGGATACTTTCTGGAATATAACCGATGGCCCATATCAGGACCACGAAACATACCGCAAGCAACAAGTTCATCACCGGTCCGGCCAGGGATACCAGGATGTCATCTCTTTTTCTGTTTTTAAAATTACGGGGGTCAACCTGAACAGGCTTGGCCCAGCCAAAATGAGCGATAACCAACATCAGAAATCCAATAATATCGAGATGAACCAACGGGTTAAGCGACGTCCTGCCCTGCAGTCTGGGCGTATCATCACCAAACCAAACTGCAGTCTGGGCGTGGGCAAATTCATGAAAGGTAAGACCAATAATGATTCCGGGCAACATATATAGGGTTTGAACAATATCAAAATTCATGCTTTACTTCCTTTCGGGTAATACTTTGTTCTCTTAACTTTTGAGAGGTCGCCACATCAAGGGGATAAAATCCTATAATCCTAATAATACATAATTCCGGCCCATTTGACAAAGGAATACTTCAGATACAATATAAGATACAGGATAAAGCTTAAGAATATGTGAATAAAGAAAAGGAAGTGATCCTTATGGAAAAACATTTTCTTAAAAACATTGATTTTGGTAAAGTTCTGGATATGGCTTCTTTGGTAGATTACCAGAACGGTCAGGTCGTCAGCAGAACGCTGGCCCAGAGCAAAGCCTTAAGTCTGACACTTTTTGCGTTTGATCTGGGAGAAGAGATCAGCTCCCACTCCTCTGGCGGAGATGCGATGGTCTACATCCTTGATGGCAGTGCCCGGATCACGATCGGATCTCAGGACTATGTGCTGGAAAAAGGCCAGACCATCGTCATGCCTGCAGCTATCCCGCACGCAATATTTGCTGCCGCGAAATTCAAAATGCTATTGATCGTTGTATTCAATATTGACTCATAATAGACTTTGCTTACACAAGAACCCCCCTGCAATCGGGAGGTTTCTTGCTTCTGATGATCTTCGGCTTTTCTAATATTTTACTGCCTTATTTTAATCGGATATTTTTGGTTCAATATTCTATCTACGCTATCAGCTTATCTGTATACCTTCCTATCGTTTGAAGCCTCTTCCGCCTCCCGGCCCGCCGCCGGATCCGGACTGAGTGGTTCCGGCTCTGCCGCCCATTCCTCCGCTATAGGAACCGACATTCGTAACCTTCTCTGAAATCGCAACCTCTTCGTAGCATGTTCCAGCCGTATAGGTCCCACCTGAATAGAGACCGTTTGCAGAGGTGCCTGTTGAACTCCCTCCATAATAAATCTTGTAGGTTGTGCCTTTGGTTAATTCTGATGAACATACGACCAGGTTCCGGAACGTTTTGGTCGGCGCAAAAGTAAGCACTTCTTTTCCATCTGCATTTTCGATCCTGACGATCGTACCGGCCTGCTGATCAGACGGCAGGTTAATGTTCAAAGAGTAGAAAGATGAATTCGTATCCGGAGCCTCTGCCATGCCTGCGCTGCCTGCCGCTACCAGGAACCCGCCGGTTACGGTGAATGATCCGGTATAATCCAGAGCACCGTTACCGTTGTCCGTTGGTCCGTTGACAATCACTTTTCCATCGGTCATGGTGACCGATCCGTTGATATCAATTCCATCACCACCTGAATCAACAACGATGGTACCACCATTGATGCTCATACTGCAGTCACCCGAAGACGCAAAATTATTTTGACCCGGCCGGCCATTCACCGAGGAAGAATCTGTGCCGCCTGCACCGTTGATACCATCGTCGCTTGACTTCACGTTCATATCCCCGCCATGGATATTGATCACAGTACTTTCAATTCCTTCATAAGATTTCGCAATCGTAACCTCCCCGGCGTTAATATCCAGCGTTGCATCAGAATGCATCCCGTCATCACCGGCTGTAATATTAATCTTTCCGCCGCTTACCGTTAAACTGTCGTTGGAATGGATCGCATCGTCCGCCGAGTCAATGCTGATCGTACCACCTTCAATCGTAATTGCCAAACCGGCCTTGAACCCTTTCATACTGGCAGTTGACGTACTGTCATCGGTCGAAGTTGCTTTGGCCGCGGCACCGCCGGGTCTCATCATACTTGAATTTGTGTTTATATTAATGCTGTTGGCGCTGCCCCCGCCGGACGTAATATCAATCGTTCCGTCTGTACACCAAATGCTTGTTTCAGCCTGCATCCCGTCTTCACCGGCGGTAATATGGATTGTTCCTGCTTCGATCAGGATAAAGCCTTTAGCAACATCCGTATCATTAGAAGATTTAAACCCGTCATCTCCTGCATTCACCGTGATACTGCCATCTTTAACGGCGATGAAATCACGGCCAATGATCCCGTTATTCACGGCATCGACGGAAATGTTGCCGCTCACGATTCTAAGTTCATCTTTACTCGTTATACCATTTTTGAAGTTAGCTTTGACATTCAATGATCCGCTGCCATTGATCGTCAGGTCACTTTTGTTGAAGATCACTGCATTCGGTTCCTCTTCTTTAGGATCCGAGTAAGTGTAGGATGAGCCGTCCTTCAGCGTATTTTTCGTGCCGTCCGCCAGGGTAATGACGGTCTTCTCAGATTTCAGCACATAAATAGGTGCACTGGTTGAACAGGTCATATCGACACCATTCAGGATCAGTCTGACGGTTTTGCTGTCCTCGGTGTAGACGATAATCTGAGCATCGGCAATTGTGCCGCTGACAACATACGTACCTGCAGATAGAATGGTTACAACATTATCGGCAACGCTGACTCCGTTTCCCTCTGTCTTCATGGAGTCCCCTGAAAAAGTAATATGCGAGGCTTTGGTATCATCCCATTCCGCATAGGTATCTTCGTCGTCATAATCAACGGAAATACGGTTCTCAGTACTGTCCAGGACGGCACCGGAGCTGTCCAATTCCGCTGTCTTCTGTGAAGAACAAGCTGTTAACGTTAAAAGGGATACGCATAATATGGCAATCATGCCAATGGAAATTATTTTTTTCTTGGGGATCTTGGGGGTCTTAGGGCCCATCAATCTTCATCCTTTCCAGGAATCTTTTTTTTGTGATTGTACAACAGGTTTGTGACTACGAGGTGTAAGCAATGTGACAAAATGATGAAAACATTCAACAAACAACAATTAAAAGCCAGTTCAGATCGAACCGGCCTTATACTAGGTATCCTATACTATTGTAATTCTCTTTCATCTGTCCATTGTCACAAAAAAATTCTCATAACAGATTTGTCATGCTGTCTTGTGGTAGCTTTTACGTATGTTTTTACTTGTCTATCTCTTTATCTTTCTGATCTTGATAAGGGTCAAGATGGATATTCACACGGGTGTTTTTCAACTTGTCACTCATGTCCTTTTTCAGGATTCCGATAATATCATGCGCTTCCTTGACGGTAACGTTGTGATCAATCGTAATATGAAAATCAATGTGTTTCATATTTCCTGATTTTCTTGTTTTAAGCTTGTGATAATCTCTGAATTGATGACTGTGCTCAGAAATGATCTTTTCAATCTCAGCTTCTTCTTCATCAGAGAGCTTCGAGTCGAGAAGAAAGTTAAAGGCTGTTTTGCATAAGTGAAACGCTTCTTTGATGATCAGCAAAGCCACGATAACCGCGACAACAGAGTCCAGCACCGCAAATCCGGTGAGTTTAATCAGCAGGATTCCAACGCCGACGCCTAACGACGTATAAACATCGGTTTTTAGGTGAAGCGCATCTGCTTCCAAGGCCATCGATTCCTCTTCTTTGGCCACCTGATATAATTTTCTTGATACAACCAAATTGACAAGTGCCGATACAAACATTACCCCGATGGCAACAGCCGCCTGTTCAATCTCGGCAGGTTCAAATATTTTCTTAATAGCTTCAATAATAATCAGCGCCGCTGCGACAAAAATCAGAAGCCCTTCGACAAGTCCCGAAATATTTTCGATCTTTCCATGTCCGTAGGGATGATCCTTATCTGCCGGCTTCGTTGACTGTCTCACCGAGAAAAAGGCGACAATCGATGCGGCAAGGTCCATGCTTGAGTGGATCGCCTCGGAAATAATACTGACGGAACCACTCAAAATGCCCGCTATGATCTTAAATATGATCAGCGCAGTATTCGAAATAATGGATAACAATGCAAACTTGACTCTTCTGTCAGCCACAGCTTTTCTTCCTCCCAAAATCACCAAAAATATCAATTTCTTAAAATTCAACCTAGTACCTTGTCGACTCTGAAATGATAATATAATGGCGAGCAGATTTCTTAAAAGACAAGGCAAATGATTGAGAAACCCCTTCTTATATAAAAAAACTGCGGAACTATAGTTGTTGGAAATATAGTCCCACAGGGTTTGTCTCCTGCTGCCGTATACCGGCCCAGCCTTATACACCCAAATCAAATGTTAAGTGTATCGGCCTGATCGATGCGCAATATTTTTTGATAAATCAAAAACTAGTATATTTGAAAACAACCTCTACTGTCAATATCGTTTTGCCTAAAACTTGAGTAGCTCTACCTTAAATTTAGGATAGCTCCCTGCGTTTAAATACCATTGCAATCAAGCACACCAATCCTGCTGCCGTCCCGGCCCAGCCGGCCACTTGGAACAGCTGAACGTAGCCGGATGCAGTCCCGGCAATATCGAGTATCCCCTTCAGCAAACTGCCTACGGTTAATACCGCAATGCCGGAATTATAGATATTGTAAAACAAACGATAGTTTCTGCGATCGCTGATCCGGGGAACGATCAGCCCCAGAGTAAAATAGAACAATGCGCCGCCCAGAAGCGGATACAGAAACATCAGGGTCATTGCCGCCGAACGAACCCCATGACCGAACTGTGCATAGATATTATTGACAGCAATAGATACCGCTGTGAGTATCAGATAGACAATCACTGTTTTACGGATCTGCCGTGATCCTTCCCTACTATTCATTACCGATATAGACAATGTCGCTCACCTCTCTCTGCTGAGAACTCCTGCCATCGGTCGGATGATTGACGATTTCTCCGTTAAAGTACATGGTCGAAGAGCCTCCTCCATCCAAATTATACGCAACCGTACATCCTCTCTCGGCAAACTCCTGCGCAAGCTCCAGCAAAGAAAGTCCTGCGCTCTCTTCCGTCCGGCCGTCAGAGACAATTACGATATAATGCAGACCGGAGACCTGACCGATCGCGGTCCTCGGATTGCTATTTTTGGACTGGGATACCTCACTGGTACTGTCCACCACAATTTTCCCATTTTCGATCAGGGCCGGTCCAAATGAAAGCACCTGCCAGGTATTTGTCAGGGAATCAGCACTAACCGCATTTTCATTAATAATTGAGAAGTTCCCGACGTCGTCAATCACCAAGGCTTCATCGTTTCCGGCCTCCCGGGCCGTATCCCTGTACAAGACGCCATTGCGTAAAACATAACCGTTATTTCTGAATCCATAGTAGTCGCCATTGATCGCGAAAACTGCCTGATGTTCTTCGGCCATATCCGAGGTTGTTTCCTTGAGATTGCGCCCAAAGCTGTTTTCAGCCAACGCCGTTTTCAGGTAAGACGCATCGCTAAGCTGGATATCGGCGACATAAATGGTTGTGTCATACGCCTGCACCGCATCAATTGTTATTTTGATATTTTTATCCTGATAAGAATGATCGGTAACCGCAGCTTTAGTCTCCGACCCGGACTCGGTCGGATCCTCTGCTGCACTTTGCTGCTCAGAGGATGTATTTTGCTGTTCGGCAGCCTCACGCTGCTTGACTTCGGTCACGTTCTTTGGAATTACAAAGGTATCCAGCAGAACAAAAACAAAAGAAAATGTCAGTAAAACAGCTAAGACGGCCGCCCAACGGTAGGGTTTGGCTAAGAATTTTTTCATGTTGCCAATGAACACTCCTGTCTTCTGTCATCGATTTCTGTTTTATATTAAATGACCCATGTGACAGTTTGATGAACTATTGATGAGCATTCATTGAATATTATGTTCTTTTCCAGCGCTTAAACCCTTTGACAACCTCATACCATCCGACAGATACGACGGCCAAAGCAGCGGCCAGGATAAGCTGTTTCCAGGACAACGGCGCGAGCTTCAATAAGTGATTCAGCGGCGTATAGATAATAAGAAGCAATCCTGCTATTGTCCCAATATTTACCATCCACATAACCTTATCTCTGATCAGTTTCGCAAAAGACCGAAAAGCAGAATCCGTATTGGAGCTGTTCACCTGAACCAGCACTAGGTTTGCCAGCAAAATAATCGCTAGTGCCATGGTCCTGGCCAGAGAAGCCTGATCAGGATGGTTGTTTAAAATAGTGAAATAGGTTACGAATGATGCACCAAAGATCACGAGACCCTGTAGGACACTTTTAGTCAGTATTTTTGCAGTGAGCAGCTTTTCGTCGGGACTGCGCGGAGGCTGATCCATGATATCCCGTTCGGCCGGCTGCCGCTCCAGCACAATTGAACAGGTGGGGTCAATAACAACTTCAAGCAGTACCACGTGCAGCGGCAACAGCAAAAGACTCGCCGGACTGATTCCCAGGAAGGGTGCAAGTAAAGAGGCAAATGCGATCGGGATATGAATCGTGAAGACATAGCCAACGGCTTTTCTGATGTTATCATAGATTCTTCGGCCATCCTTAATGGTATCAACAATGGTTGAAAAGTTGTCATCCAGCAGGACCAAATCGGCAGCCTCACGAGAAACCTCAGAACCGCGCTTGCCCATCGCAATCCCAATATCGGCATATTTCAAGGCTGGCGCATCATTGACGCCGTCTCCGGTCATCGCGACGATCTCGCCGTTATCTTTAAAAGCTTTGACAATTCTCATTTTGTGTTCCGGAATTACCCTGGAAAAGATACTGACATCCTTGACTTTCTCACGCAATTCTTCCTCGCTCATTTGATTCAGCTCATCGCCGGTGATAATCTTATCGCAGTTCGGCATGTTAATCTGCCTGGCAATCGTGCTTGCGGTAATCCCGTTATCTCCGGTGATCATAACGACCCGGACCCCGGCTTTGTTGCAGATTTGAATATCCTGCTTAACAGATTCCCGCGGCGGGTCGGCAAGACCCACCATGCCACAAAGCTGCAGCCGGCATTCCGGCAGGGTGTCCGGGACTTCCTCTTTGCCGGCCAGTACCATTTGGCCAACGGCAATCACCCGCAGACCCTGCTGCGACATTTCTCTGATTTTGTGCTCGGCAACTTTTCTCTCCTGATCCGTCAGACTGCATACGTCCAGAATACGTTCAGGCGAGCCTTTGGCTGCAACCACAAGCTCATTTTCATTTTGCCAGACGTGTCCCATCATCTTGGTCTGGTCCGTGAACGCATATTCTTTGATCAGCTCTCCGCCAAAAAGGAGCTCTCTGCCTATCCCTTGCACTTCACAGTAAGCAATCATAGCCTTCTCCATCGGGTCATAGGCATCCGGCTCGCAGCCCATGCCCATAATCCGGATCAACCCTTCGCCATCGTCGTTCAGACTCCAGGTATCCCGGACCGTCATTTGGTTCATGGTAATGGTACCTGTTTTATCGACGCAAAGAACGGATACAGCCCCGAGCGTTTCTACGGACGACAATCTTCTGACCAATGACTGCTTTTTAGCCAGCCGCCAGGCACCCATCGATAGAAACACGGTCAAAATAACAGGAAACTCCTCCGGGATCATGGCCATGGCCAGGGTGATCCCAGACAAAATGCTTTCAATGACCCGTTCACTGCCAACATGGTCCGGCAGATTGAAATAGGTCACGACTCCGACCAGTGCGAATAAGACTGCGGCAATCCCCGCGCACAGCTTGACCAGTTTTCCGGTTTGTTTTTCCAACGGGGTCGGACGGTCAGGCGCGGCGGCTATTTCCTGCCCGATTTTTCCGTATTCGGTAGCCGGGCCGATTTTATCGACCCTGATCGCTCCGGTGCCCTGGGTAACCAGCGTCCCGGCGTAGCAATAGTCCCGTCGCCAGTATTCTTTGCTGTCGAGGGACAATTCCCCATCGGCAGCCTTATCTCCGTAGACAGCTTTCCAGACACCTGCCGATTCGCCGGTCAGCGAGGATTCATCGACACAGAGTGTACTCGCTTTTAAAACTGTGCCATCCGCCGGCACTTTGACGCCTTCAGCAATAAACATGATGTCGCCGGGCACCAGGTCCGAACTGTTGATGATTTGTGTCATTCCATCGCGCAGCACGGAAATCTTCGGCGTGGATAAATCCTTCAAAGCCCTAAGTGTTTGATCGGTTTTCCATTCCTGGATGACTTCTATGCTGATAATCCCGACAACAAAAACAAGCATGATGGCGCCGTCCCGAGGTTCTCCGAGGATAAAATAGATCACAGCCGCAATGAGCAGCAGCAAAAACATTGGTTCACTGATCACCTGCAGGATCTTGTGCAGAAAGCTTTCTTTTTTTTCAGGTACCAGCTCATTCTTCCCGAACCTTTCCTGAAGCTGTCTGGCTTCGAAACTTGAGAGTCCCTGCAGTTCCCTGATTTGTTGTTCTGTCATACAGATGCCTCCATTATTGTCTTGAAGGATATAAAAATACCTGTAGAACATTTTACTGTCCCACAGGTATATGTATATCATCACCTGCTGCCCATCGGGCCCAGCCCCATGAACTTGTTTCCAAGTTCATCGCCTGCTCAGTTTGTACTGTAGATTGATATGCAGTGCAAAGAGATAGTTGAATTTTACCATATTGTTTTTTTTAAAGCAATATTTTATGAAAATTTTATTTAGACGATTTGATTTAGATATTTTAAGGCATCCGCTTTTTTAAATGAATAATTAATTGAATTTTAGTGGACATTTAATAAATATCGTATACGATTGAAAAGGGATCAATTTTTAGTATTACGCAAAGGACATATGAATGACAACACCTAAGACAAATAAACAGAAAGATATTTTCCATATCGGCTTTGAAATCGGTTTGCTGATGAAAGGCATTGACGGTCTACTAGAAATTATCGGCAGTATCTTGCTGCTGTTTCTGACGCCGGACCGGTACAACTGGCTGATACGCCTTTTGACGCAGCATGAATTATCTGAAGACCCGCAAGACTTGTTTGCCAATTACCTGATCCATTCCAGCCCCAGCTTTTCCTTCAGCACGCAGCATTTTGTGGTATTCTACCTGCTGTCACACGGGATCATCAAATGCATTCTCGTCCTTCTGTTATGGCGCCAAAAACTGTGGGCTTACCCATTGGCCATTCTGTCCTTAATCTTGTTTGTCGTTTACCAGCTTTACCGCTATACGTTCACACATTCCGCATTTTTGATTCTGCTTACGATCTTCGACGTGCTCATGATTTTCCTGACTTACAAAGAATCGAAACAAGTAAGATCTAAGGCTATGTGATTCTGTCTGATCGGTCATTTAGTTTCATTTTTGTAAATGGTACGGTATCGTAGCCACGCACACATTTCTCCGATATAACAAATGTGTACGGATTAGTAAGCTCGACTGGTTATGCAGAATATGGTGCCATCCTTTTTTCGGAATAAATTCCGGGATCAGAACCATGATCTGATAATTCTGATCGGCTGCTTTGTGTTCGATCATATCGATAAATTTGGTCAGCGGATGGATAATGCTCCGGTGTAGAGAATTCAACGTTACCAAACGGACGTCGGGATTCCATTTCTCCCACTTTTCCTCGAGCTTTTTCTCTTCCTCCTTATCAAAGCAAACACTTACCGCAATGATCTGGTTTGCCGACAGCGATTTCGCATAGTTTAACGCATTTTCCACTACGCGCGTGATGCTTGCGACAGGAATAATGATAATATTTCCTTTAATCGGTACTGTTGGTTCAGCCGCCGATACCCGAAGCTGCTCTGCGACGTCCATATAATGCTTATGGATTCTGTGGAAAAGCAGAATAATCAACGGCAGGAAGATTAAAATCGGCCAAACCTGTGTGAACTTGGTCAACAGGAACATCATGACAACGATGAAGCTGATCAGCGCCCCGAGCGAATTAACAATCAGCTTTGGCATCCAGCCTTTCGGCTTTTCGCGGAACCATTTCACGATCATTCCGGTCTGAGCCAGGGTGAACGGAATAAACACACCAATCGCATAAAGCGGAATCAGGCGCTCCGTTTGCCCTTTAAAAGCTACAATTAAGAGGATCGATAAAAAGCCAAGGATAAGGATTCCATTGGAGAATCCAAGACGGTCTCCGCGGATCGTGAACATCCTTGGAATAAATTTGTCTTTGGCAAGATTCACAGCCAGCAAAGGGAAAGCCGAGTATCCGGTATTTGCGGCCAGAATCAAAATTAACGCGGTTGTGCCCTGAATAAAGTAGTAGATAAAATTACGTCCGAATATTCCTTCAGCCATTTGGGAAACAACCGTTTCCTGTGGGTTCGGGGCTATTCCATAATAAAAGGCCAGAAACACAATCCCCGAAAATAATATCGCGAGCAAACTACCCATCGCCATTAATGTTTTGGCCGCATTATTCGGAGCGGGCTCTTTAAAATTCGGGATCGCGTTAGAAATAGCTTCAACGCCAGTCAAAGCCGAACAGCCGGAGGCAAAGGCCTTGAGCAGAATAAACAGGCTTATCCCTGCGACAGGTGTGCCTACAGCCGCATGCAGTTCAGCCGGTACCTGACCAGTTAAGACATTGTACAGACCGGCACCAATTAAAATAAACAGGGCCGCCACAAACAAATAGACAGGATAGGCCAGGATAGAAGCGGATTCTCTTATCCCGCGCAGATTAAGGACCGTAATCAAGAGAACAAAAAACACAGCGATACCTACCGTATGGGCATGCAAGGCCGGGAAAGCTGAGGTAAGCGCATCGGTTCCTGCAGACACACTAACCGCTACAGTCAGAATGTAGTCGACCAGCAGGGAGCCTCCGGCGATTAAGCCTGAATTCATGCCGAGGTTGTTCTTCGATACGACATATGCTCCGCCGCCGTGCGGATAAGCAAAAATGATCTGCCGGTACGACAGGATTAAAGCGATTAAGAGAACCAAAACGCCGATCGCGATCGGAACAGAATACCAGAATGCTGCCGCTCCGACCGTAAAGAGAACGATTAGGATTTGTTCCGGGCCGTACGCAACTGAGGATAAAGCGTCGGAAGAAAGAATCGCAAGGGCTTTCTTCTTGTTCAGCTTCTGTTCGCCGAGCTCCGTTGATTTTAAGGGACGCCCGATTAAGAAGCGTTTAAGGGAAGATACCATGAAATGTTTCACCATCCAATTAAAATAGTTGCGTTCCTTGCCATCCATGGCCGTTGGCAGCCTTTGCTGCACTTAGATATATTATGAAGTACTTATACTTCATGATATACCAAAAAAGGTTAATTTCATTCGCACACCTATTTATAACACCGATGGCATAAAGAAAGAATTCAGATATATGCCCTTCATGTAAAGAATGTATAAAGATTATGCCAAATAAAAAAAGCCCGTTTGTACGGGCTAAATCTCCTCAACCATCCGATATCCTACCCCAACCTCGGTCAGAATATACCTGGGTTCTGCAGGGTTGATTTCCAGCTTTCTGCGGATATTGGCCATATTGACCCTGAGAGCTTGAATCTCATTGGTGTAAGGTCCCCATATTTCCTTCATGATGAAATCGTGGGTCAGTACTTTCCCGATGTTTTTGGAAAGCAACACAATGATCTTGTATTCAATCGGTGTAAGGTGGATTTCTTTTCCGGCCATGGCTACAAGTCTTTTCTGATAGTTTATCTCGAGATCGCCGACTGTGATCTTCTCTGATTCGGGGAAACTGACACTGACATTCTTTTGACTGTGACGGATCCCGGTTCTTATCCTGGCCAGCAGCTCGGAAGTACCAAACGGTTTGGTCAGATAATCGTCCGCACCAAGATCCAGGGCTTCAACTTTTTCCCGTTCCTGTCCGCGGGCCGACACAACAATGATCGGAATTCCGCTCCACTGCCTGATCGTACGCAGCACTTCGACGCCGTCCATATCCGGCAAACCGAGATCCAGCAAGATCAAATCGGGCGAATAGGATGCCGCCATTGAGACAGCCTCTTTCCCCCGGGCTGTCCGGATAATCTGATAATCATTGGAAGTCAGGATCGCCGAAATAAAGTTGCAGATTTTTTCATCATCCTCGACAATCAGGAGCAAAGGTTTGTTACTCATAAATGTTCTCCTCCAGAGGCAGTGTGAACCGGAATACGGCGCCGCCCTGCTCTTTGTTGGCAGCCTCCATTTTCCCATTGTGAGCCTTGATAATCGACATGCATATTGACAGACCGATTCCCATTCCACGGGCTGAATCCGAACTGCGTTTGCCGCAGGGCACATAACTTTCAAATAAATACGGGAAATCCTCTTCGGTAATTCCTGGTCCGTTGTCACTAACCTCAAAGACAGCCTGAGCTCCGGTTTTTGTCACCCGCACCGCGGTCACGGTGTCATCCGGCGAATGCTTGACCGCATTTTCGAGCAGATTGATCAAAACCTGCTCAATCAGCTTTCCATCCATCGGCACCAGCAAAAGGTCTTCAGGCACCTGCACCGCTATTTTACTGTTCGGGTAACGATGACGGGTTCTACTGATCGCTTCGGCCACGATCTCCTCAGCGGCCTCAAATGTTTTGGCGACATTCATGGTTCCTTCCTTAATCCGGGTCACGGACAATAAGTTTTCGACCATGCGTATCAGCCATTGCGAATCTTCTTTGATGTCCGAGACCAGTTGGATATGGGTCTCTTTATCCAGATGATCACCATTTTCAAGGATTGCTGAGCTTGCCCCGAGAATGCCGGTCAGCGGGGTCCTCAGATCGTGTGAAATTGCGCGCAGCAGATTGCTTCGCATTTTTTCTTTTTCTGATTCGATTAATATTTGCCGCTGTTCATCAGACAGGTACTGCCGTTCCAAAGCCATGGCGACTTGGGAAATAATCATTTTTAGCAGCAGACGGTTATTACGGTTTAACCTGCCTTTGAGACATGAAATTCCAATCACGCCAAGCACATCGCCCTGGGAAATGATCGGCATATAATAAGCGCCTGCTCCTGTATGCGTATCTGTTCCTGCACCGGCCTGTTTTTGATTGGCAAATACCCATTGAGCAACCTTGCTTTCGCGCTCCGACAGCAGAAATGAAGCATCAGGTTCTGCGGAGGATTGCGTCAGAATACCTGATGAATCCTGATGATTGGATGAACGATGCAGGTTTGCCGGTCCATACTGATCCCGGGTGTAAAAAACCGCTGAGCATTTAAAAAGCTTCACAATGTATTCGTTCGTTAGCGTAACAATATGTTGAAGTCCTCTGGTTGTTAAAAGCCTTTTATTAATCTCATACAATAGCTCAGTGCGCCCTTCTCTTTCCGCAGCCAGCCGTGCTTGGGTCTGAATGCGGACAGTCGTTGTACTTGTGATCAAAGCCACAATCAGCATAATCACAAAAGTGACCGGATAGCCTGTCTGGATGGCATAAAACGTGAAAAGCGGCGAAACAAAAAAGAAGTTAAAAACAAGTACACTTAAGACTGAGGCCGTAATGCCGTACACATACCCCATGGTGAGTCTGGAAATAAAAAACACAGACAAGATATAGACCATGATAATATTTTGATTGCCAAATTCCAGTGCCCGAAGGCCAAAGGATAGCAAGGTCGCCCCAGTCAGAACCCCTATCGTTTTCCAGATATCCGGCCAGGATAAAAACAGGTCTTGGCTGATCCGCTTCCTTCGCGGTTCGCGATAGGATCTTTGAGGCCAGCTGCTTGGGATGATATGAATTTCAATGTTTGGCAGCAGCCCGATGAGCTTATCCTCAAGTGCCGGATCAAATAATGTTTTCAGCGTCTTTTTATTTCTGCTTTTTCCAATGACAATATTTGTGATGCCCGTAAGCTTGGCATATTCCGAAATAATGGAAGCCAGACCATGTCCGTTCAGCGTCACAATTTTGGCGCCTAAGAGCTCGGCCAGATCCAGATTCTCCTGGACGTTTTTCTTTTCTTCTTCCGTAAAATACCTGCTTTCCATATCTTCGATATACAAAGCAGTCCACGGGGCATGGAAGGCCTCTGCCGATCTGGCCGTCCAGCGGATGCATTTAGCGGCCGACGGCGAAGAACTGATACAGACTAATAGCTTAATTCCGGCTGTTTTTACGGATAAGAGCTGTTCATTTTGATTCTCGTTGACAATCCGGTCCGCAACCTTGCGCATAGCGGTCTCCCGCAGGAGGCGCAGGCTTTCAAGACTTAAAGGACATTTCTTTTCCCCGCAGCGTTTCATCAGTTCGTCCGGCTCGATATCGATCAGCTCAACTTTATCGGCGCTGTCAAACATATAGTCTGGAATCGTGTCCCGCTCATTAACCTTCGTGATATCCTGCATTAGATCTCTCAGGCTTTCGATGTGCTGCACATTGACTGTGGTGTAGACGTCAATTCCGGCATTCAGCAGCTCTTCGATATCCTGGTAGCGTTTTTTGTTCCGCATGCCGTCCGCATTACTATGGGCCAGCACATCAACCAGCAGGAGCTCGGGTTTTCTTTGCAAAGCGGCGTCCAGATCAAATTCTTTGCGGTAACGGTTTTTATGGTTAACAGTCTTCGGCGGCAAAGTCGGCAGTCCGTCCAGCAGCTGAATGGTTTCGGGACTTGTATGCGGCTCCAGATAACCTACGACAACATCTACCCCGCTTTTCAGCCGGCTGCGGGCATCATCAAGCATCGCATAGGTTTTTCCTACACCCGGGGCATAGCCAAAGAAGATTTTTAGTTTTCCGGTTTTGTTTGCAGCCCTGGCGCGAATATCCTGCACGCCGCCACCACCCTGACTCTTCATTCGTTTAACTCTTCATTGTTTAGCTATTATAGCGCTCTATAGAACATTATCATACGCCCGATAGGATGATTTAGCAAGAACGTTCAACCCACCTTGTGTCCACATCCTCGCCGCTTTTAAAATGATCACTAAGCTGCTCGTAGTGTTCAATCTTACAAATATCCCGCTGTTCATCGGGTGTACAATCGGTACCATCCTGGTTTTCAGCTTGATTTACGGGGTCGTCTATGCGTTGACGGCCCGGGTGTATTACAGGATTGTCAGTTAGGAATTGCCTTCCTCAGCAATTAGATGTTGATGAGTCCCGTAAAAAAGCCTGCCCAACAAATGTTGTGGCAGGCTTACCTTTATTCTGTAACACTTTTTTCTATCTAAACATATCCTGATTTTAGAATCACTCCTTAGAGTTAGCTAAGGCTAACCTATCGAAATAATCTACAGTAACTCCCGAACTATAGTGCCTACAGTAAATTCTCCTTCGAACGAATCTGAACAAAATCATCAAACTCTTTTTTCCAGGACGGATGGCTCTTGATAAATTCCACCAGTGTTTTAATCGCATCAATGGTTGCCGCTGAGAGGTAGTGTTCCATCGCCTCGGCCTCAGCAGCAAAATTGCACTTGCTACATATCAGAGCAAGAAATTCCTGAAGCAATTGATTCCTGGTTACCAGATAAAACCCGTACTCTTTTCCTTTATCCGTGAGCTTGATCTCGCCATACGGTTCGTACTTAATATATTCATAGTCCCGCAATTTATAGAGAGCTTTCGTCACAGATGGCAAAGCGACTTGAAGTCTATGACTTATGTCCGTAACACGAACTGTATCAAGTGACAGCGAAAAGCGATAAATTTCCTCCAAGTAATCTTCCAGGCTCGGTGAAAGCATCTTCCCCACTCCTCTCGCTTCACCTGAAGTTACTGATATTTGTTAGCATCCATCTAAATGCTTATCGCTATTTAAGAAAGAATGATTCAGCCGTATCACAGTAGATTCACATCTATGTGTACTGCTTCGTTCTATACCTATATCATTTTCTTGCCTCATATGACAGTTCATTAGAAATAAGCGGAGGGTTATAACAATGAGCAAAGAAATCAACCTTGTTCAAACTTCATTAACATTACCTTTGCCTAAAAATACCTGGCTGGAAAAGATCAAAGACACACTGAGATATCTGGGCCCGGCCTTCATCGTGAGTGTCGCCTATATTGACCCCGGCAACTTTGCCACCAACATCAGCGCAGGTTCCAATTTCAATTACAATCTTGTTTGGGTTGTCTTATGGAGCAACCTGATGGCGATTTTCTTGCAAACACTGTCGGCGAAGCTCGGCATTGTCACCGGTGTTGATCTGGCTACGCAGTGCGGGCGTGTTTTCTCCAGGCCGGTAAATCTTTTACTTTGGATCATCATGCTGTTTGCCGTTATCGCAACGTATATGGCAGAATTCTTGGGCTCGACGCTTGGCCTGTACCTACTTTTCGGCATACCGCTCGTGGCAGCAGGTCTGATAACCATATGTCTGACCTTCGTCATTGTATATTTGCGGCGTTTCGGCCAGCATATGGTTGAAAGAATTATCATCAGTCTGGTGGCTGTCATCGGGGCCTCATATTGTCTCGAGCTGTTCCTGGCTGAACCGGATTGGTCAGCGGTCGCTTTGCACACCTTAGTTCCTAGCCTAGGTCCCGAAAGCATTCTGGTTGCCGTCGGTATGTTGGGCGCGACCGTTATGCCTCACGTCATTTATCTCCATTCGGACTTGATGAAAGCAAGACGTACTTCCGATGATTTGGCCGAAGCAAAAAAGCATTTCCGAATGGAATGCTTCGATATCGCCTTTGCTATGAACATCGCGTTTCTGGTCAACGCTGCAATGGTTATTATCGCTGCAGCCGTTTTTTTTAACCAGGGACCGGTCGATTCCATCGAACAGGCGCACAAGTCCCTGGCGCCGCTGCTTGGCAGTTTATCCAGCGGTGCTTTTGGCCTGGCGCTGCTTGCTTCAGGCCTTTCCTCATCCACCGTTGGCGCTATGGCCGGAGAATGTATGCTGAAAGGGTTCATCGGTCTGGATATTCCGGTCAATATCCGGCGGGCAATTACTATGATTCCAGCCATCATTCTCCTGTGGCTTGGCTTTAACCCGATGAGGATGCTGATTATGAGCCAGGTTACCTTAAGCTTTGCGCTGCCGGCAGCGGTCATTCCGCTGCTTCTGATCACCAAACGCCGGGACATTATGGGTGAAATGGCAAACCGTAAAATCACCAATGCTGCCGGTGTGGTAATCGTAAGTCTTATTGTCTCACTGAATGTTGTTCTGTTATATTTAACTTTTTCCGCTTAAGTTAGAACTAAACATCAGTTTTCAAGATGCCTTAACCCTTTCCGATAAAAGATAATCATGAACAGCGCAGCAATCAGAGCCATCACAGAACCATAGTAAAATGGCACGCTGTAATTGACATGATCATAAAGCAAACCTGCTATGACACTGGCCGGAAGAAGCGTAATACCCACAAGGCTGTTATAGATGCCCAGTCCTGTTCCCCGTTTGTCTTTGTCAATCAAATCAGACACCAATGCCTTCTGTACGCCGTCAGTGGCTGCGCTGTAAAGTCCGTACAACGCAAAAAGCAATACCACTACAGTTCCGCTGTTTGTTCTGCCAAACCCGAAATATAGGATTGAATACAGCAGATAGCCAAAAATAATCAGTCTTTCTCTGCCGATTTTATCTGACAGCATGCCGGCTGGTACGGAGAAGAGCGCTGACACTGCGTAAAAGATCAGATAGATCATCGGAATCAAGGAGTCTTTGATCCCAATATCACTGGCTTTGACCAAAAGAAGCGCATCGGTTGAATTTCCCATCGTAAAGATAAAGATGATTCCAAGAAAGGCATAGTACTTTTTCGGGAAGTCCTTCAATGTAACTTTCCCAAGCGGTTCCATCTTTTCCGATTTTGCTTCCTTCACAAAGCATATAATGTTTATCAGTCCCAGCAAACCTGGGATGGCTGCTATAAGAAATACCAGCCGGTAATCATTTGGAAACAGCAGCAGGATACCTGCTGCCAGGAGCGGCCCAACGATCGCCCCGCTGTTATCCATCGCTTTGTGAAAGCCAAAGTTTTTGCCTTTGCTGCCGTCTTCGGAGGACGCGGCGATCAGGCTGTCTCTTGGCGCTGTCCGGATACCCTTGCCAACCCGCTCGGTAAATCTGATAAGCAGAACCTGCAGCGGCGAGGTTACCAACGAAAACATGGGTGAAAGAACTGCCGTGAAAGCATACCCGATGACCATGAATGGCTTATTCTTTCTGATCTTGTCACTCCACCAGCCGGATAACGCTTTGAGTACGGATGCCGTACTCTCCGCAATCCCTTCAATCAAAGAGAGCTCCGTTTTAGTTGCTCCCAAGGACATTAAAAATAACGGCATCACAGAATAAATCATTTTTGTCGTCGTATCCGTTAAAAAGCTTGTCAGGCCTACAAAAAAAATGTTCTTCTCTATGCCCAAGATCTTCTTTTCCCGGATCTTATTGTTATTGTTCATTTCTTTTCTCATTAAAAAGAGCGATCTCCATCGCCCCAGCTCCCTTTGTCATATCCCTTACGTCAATGCTAACACATTGTAATATCGGTTACAAGTGGGGGATAACAAATATCGCCGTTTCATCCCATTCCATATCCCAGTTCACAAATCTTACGTGCTCAGCCAATCTTTAAATCCAAAACAGTATTCATAAATAACTTCATTCCTAACGGGAAATAATAGGTAAGGTTAGGTTCAAAGTGGAAGGATGAGAGCAGTATGTTCCGCTACATTCATTCTAAACTGCGTTTTTGGCAGTTAGCAAATCATAACGGCGCTGACGCCAATCATTTAAGGAATTCGAACTCTAACCTTTCCGATAATCTGAACAAAAACCTTACTGCTCTAAAAGGTGTGTTCGGAAATAGCTATGATGTTAATGTGCGGGAATTTAACTTTGGTGATCAGGGACTTACACGTGGTGCGATCATCTTCTTATCCGGGATGACGGATACAGTCACAATTAACGAAAGTATTATAAAACCATTAATGTACGACATCCGATTAAGCTCCAAACAAGAAACCTCACCAATGAATAATATGAGTATCATTCAGGCAACGCTGCTTACGGTGGGAATGGTTCAAAAAGTTTCTACGATCAATGAAGTCGTAGACGGCTGTTTGTCCGGAAAAACAATTCTACTGATGGATGGCTCAAAAGAAGCTTTAGTCATTGGCACCGAAGGTTGGGAAACCCGTGGCGTGGACGAACCCAAAACAGAATCCGTTGTCCGGGGCCCGAGGGAAGGCTTTACTGAAAATTTGCTTACCAATACAACCCTGTTGCGTCGTAAAATAAGAAACCCGAATTTAACCCTGGAAACCATGAAAATAGGTGAACAAACCAAGACCACCATTTGTGTTGCCTATTTAAAAGATCTCGCTAATCCACAGCTCATCAAAGAAATTCAACGGCGTCTTCAAAGAATTAAGACAGATGCAATTCTGGAATCAGGGTATATCGAGCAGTTCATTGAGGATGCTCCTTTTTCTATTTTCTCCACAGTTGCTAACAGTGAAAAACCGGATCTTGTGGCAGCAAAAATCTTAGAGGGAAGGGCGGCCATTTTTGTTGACGGAACTCCCTTTGTGCTTACCGTCCCAATGGTTTTTATTGAAAGTTTTCAAAGCGCTGAAGATTACTATTCCCGGCCTTATTTTGCAAGCGTGGTTAGACTCCTCAGGCTTTTAGCTTTTCTGATTAGCATTACGGCTCCGGCAATCTATGTTGCTTTAACAACTTTTCACCAAGAATTGATTCCTACTTCCTTACTTTTTACCATGGCTGCATCCGAGGAGGGCGTCCCTTTCCCTGCGATGGCAGAAGCGCTCATTATGGGAACAACATTTGAAATCCTCAGGGAGGCCGGGGTTCGCTTGCCCCGTCCTATCGGTCAAGCGGTCAGTATTGTGGGAGCTTTGGTTATTGGCGAGGCTGCTGTAGGTGCCGGAATAATCGGAGAGCCTATGGTTATCGTGATAGCTTTGACAGCAATTTGCAGTTTTGTGGTTCCTTCCCAAACAGATTCCGGTAGTATCTTACGATTAATTCTTGTTCTCCTAGCCGGGGCAATGGGAGGGTTTGGGATTGCACTTGGATTAATGGGGACATTTATTCACCTGGCTTCCTTAAGATCTTTTGGCACCCCGTATTTATCACCTTTCGCTCCTCTCAGTACGCAAGACTTGAAAGATACATTCATCAGGGCGCCTGTTTGGGCAATGTTTACCCGCCCTAGAACTATAGGCTGGCATGACCCTGAGCGCCAGGAGTTCAGATTAAAACCCAGCCATCCTTCAGAAGAAGACAAGAGTTAGACCGGCTTGAATAACATTAAAAACAAGAGGCAATTGATGAAAAATCAAATTGGTTTCATTATGAAAGTCATGGTATGTTTCATGTTAATTTTACCCCTAAGTGGTTGCTGGAGCCGCCATGAGTTAAATTCTTTATCGTTTGTCGTAGGCGTAGGTTTAGATAAAGCCGAGGAGCCCGGAGAAATACAATTGACAACGCAAGTTGTGAAACCGGGTGAACTAAAATCTGCTTCTGTTAAAAATAAGAGCGGTGCGGGCGGGACAAACGCCTACTGGAACATAAAAAGAACGGGATATGTTGCCTCTGAAATTATCAGAGATTTTAGTCATGAATCCAGTCACAGGTTATATTTTCCGCATAATCAGGTTCTGATATTTGAGAGAAAGTTGGCTGAGGAAGGAATACAACCATATATAGATACTTTTATACGGGATAGTGAGACTCGTTTTAATGTTTTGCTCGTGGTCTCCGAAGACCAAGCAAGTGAGGTACTTGATGTTTCGCCTGAATTGGAGAAGTTGCCTGCAATTAACATTGCCAAATTAGTTGAAACTCAAAAGATAACGTCTGAATCGCCAACAGTTAGGTTAATCGATTTTATTAATCGTTTAATGAGCAAGAGCACAGCCCCCATCGCCCCTTTGATTAGAGTGACCGGCCAAGGGAATGAAAAAACAGTGGAAGTCTTTGGAACAGCAGTTTTTAAGCATGATAAATTGGTTGGCGAACTGAATGAACGTGAAACGCGCGGACTGCTTTGGGTTATCAACGAAGTAAAAAGCGGGATGATTAATGTTGCTGGTCCTAGCGGTGATGGTGAAGTGAGCTTGGAAATCACGCTTGCGAAAAGTAAAATGACACCTGTCATCCAAGATGATACGATTCTGATAAAGCTCGATATCAAAGCAGAAGGGATCGTCAATAGCCAGAGTGGTTCAGAAAACCTAGCATCACCAATCATTGTTGCCTCTCTGGAAAAAGAACTATCCGCTGAAATCAGAAAAGAAATCATAGCTGCTTTAAAAACGGCCAAGGATCTCAATTCAGATATATTTGGTTTTGGTGATTCAATCTATTGGAAATACCCCTCAGAGTGGCATGAACTGGAATCTAAATGGGACAAGGTCTTTCCGGACGTTGAAGTAGCGTTAAATATCAATACTAAGCTACGCAGTACAGGCAATATCAGCGCTCCTGCCGTACCTGCTAAGGAGTAATTCATGAGGCTTGAAAGAGGAATCATATCAAGTTCACAGTTGATGTTTTTAGTTGCAGGATATGTTCAGGGTTCTGTTTTGGTGGCTGCATTTTCGAATACAGTTACCAAGCAGTATACTTGGCTGGTTGTTTTATCCGGATTGGCTGCAAGCATTCCCCTTGCCATGGCTTATGTTGCCTTAGCGAGGAAATTCCCCGGCAAGGACCTGGTACAAATCAATCGTATTGTCTATGGTCCCTATTTAAGTAAACTGGTTTCCGCCTTATACATTTGGTTTTTTTGCACGATTGCAGGTTTCATGTTAGCATATCTCGGCCAAATCATAAGGAATTACATGATGCCGGAAACTCCTATGTTCGCAATTTGTATTCTATTTGCTTGCATCTGCGCCTGGGCAGTGCGCAACGGAATAGAGGTCCTCGCCCGGACCAGTGTTATATTTGTCATAATCATCATAATTGTAATCCTAATAACTTTCGTTCTACTGCTGAAAGACATGGAACTAACGAATTTCCTGCCGTTTTTTGATCTTCCCCTGAAGGATTTTATTCAGGGTACACATTTTATGTTGACCCTTCCCTTTTGTGAAATCTTGGTGTTTCTCATGCTATTCCCCTATGTAAACAAGGGAGTAGAAGCAAAAAAATCTGTTATTTTAGGATTAATCATCGGAGGGATCAGCATATTAATTGATACGGTTCGTAATACAGCTGTGCTGGGAGCAGCAGCGGTGATCATGGTTTCCCCTTCGATTGAATCCGTGCGCCTGATAGATCTGGCAGAAATCATAACCAGGCTGGAAATGCTTGTTATTACTATATTATTAATTGCAATGTTCATAAAAGTAAATGTTATGTATTATGGCGCAGTATTAGGGATAGCCCGATTATGTAATTTACGGTCCTATAGGCCACTGGTACTTCCGATTGGAAGTATCATTGTTAGTTTATCCATTATGACATTTGATACTCTGGCACAAAGCAATGATTTCGCAACTAGGACAGGGCCTATTTTCACCCTTGTGTTTGAGTTTTCGCCTGTAATAACCTTACTTGTAGCAAAAATACGAAAGTTACCAAAATAACAGGAAAGGAAATGGCCGTGATTTTTTTATTAACGATAGCTTTTGTCGCCATAGGATTATTTGAAGTCCCTGCTCTTGTCAAAAACAAGCACTGGCGGGAACTTACCGTCTTTTCGGTCTTATTTCTGTTAGCGTTTATACTGGCTCTATTACAAGCAGCAGATGTCAAAATACCCAGTCCAGTCAAAGGCGTGGAATATTTGATTAAGGATATATTAAAAATTAGTTATTGATACTAGAAATCAAAGAAACTCCACCAAAATTTGCTATATTTGAAATATTCCTTTGACATATACTTTCATTCCAGTTATACTAAAGCAGCTCGTTCATTTTGTGGATTTACTAATAACCTCTCCATTGCCTAAAGCTCTGGGAAGCTATGAATTCTTCCCATAAAGCGGGTAATATATTTTGGAGGTTTTTTTATGTTTGAAGACAAAGTTTTAACCTGTAAGGACTGTGGAAATGAGTTTTCCTTCTCCGTTTCCGAACAAGAATTCTACGCAGAAAAGGGATTTACCAATGAACCTGGCAGATGTCCGGAATGCCGCTCTGCGAGAAAGGCACAGGGTAGATCCAACAACCAATACGGTCGTCCGCAACGAGAAATGTTCCCAGCCGTCTGTGCTACTTGTGGAAAAGAAACTCAAGTCCCTTTCCAACCCTCAGGTGACAAACCGGTTTATTGTCGTGATTGTTATCAACCACGCACACGAAATAATTGGTAAGTATTTGAAAGAAGCCTTCCTAGTACACACACTAGGGAGGCTTTTTTATTTCGGGTCTTCTTATACCATAAGCAGCCCATAAGGATATTTTTGCGCTATATTGGCTCATGCGGACACTTTAAATGGTTGTATTCTTGATAATTCATAGAATAGTGGCGATTTATAACCCAATGCTGAATGAAGCCTTCGGCAATTGTAGTAAATATTAATCCATTGCTTAAGTCCAATCTGAGCTTGCTCAATACTCTGAAAGTATCGCTTGTAAACAAATTCTGTCTTCAAGGTTTGAAAGAATGATTCCATTGGAGCATTGTCATAAGGATTCCCTTTACGGCTCATACTGCCGAGAATTTTGTGCTTATCCAGTAACTCCCGGAATGCCTTGCTAGTATACTGACTGCCACGATCTGAATGATGAATAAGTCCTGGAGCAGGCCGCTCCTTGGCAATTGCCAAGGAAAGAGCCCGACAAACCAATTTGGCATTTGGCTTCGTTCCAAGTGCCCAACCTACTATTTTTCTACGGCACAAATCCATGACAGCTGCGAGATAAGACCATTTTCCGTTTGTTCTGATGTAGGTAATGTCGGCTAGCCAAACTTTATTAATCTCTGTAACTTTAAACTCTTGGCCCAGCAGATTGGGAAATGCCTGTTCATTGGGATCAGCCTTCGTGGTTTGCGGCTTGTACTTGCTCTTGATCTTCGCTTTAATGCCATTCTGATGCATAATCCTTTGAACTTTGCTCCGGCCGCACTTGACGTTATGTTCCTTGTTCAGAGATTCATAAACGCGCTTGACACCGTAGTTATGATCATTATCCCGTTCAATCTTTCTGATCTTGGCAAGGACCACGGCGTCTTTATCCTGGTGACTCGGACAGCCGGAAGCCACCCACTGATAATATCCGCTTCGGGAAACTTCTATGACTTGGCATAACTTCTTAACAGCATATTTGAAGCGGTATTTATAAATAAAGGCGTATTTTACTTGCTGTTCTTTGCGAAGTATGCCGTGGCTTTTTTTAGGATCTCGACCTCTTCTTCAAGTTCTTTAATACGTCTTTGGGCTTTCTTTAACTCAGCGTCTTCAGGTTTGAGGTTCCCTGATCCAGGGAAGGCATTTTCAGGATCTGTTTTGAATTGTTCAGCCCATTTATATATGGTATTAACATGCAATCCCAGTTCTTCTGCTAGGCTTGTAGCTGTTCTTCTTCCTTCAAGATAGACCTGGGTAATTTCTCTCTTGAATTCCGGATCAAAATTCTTTCTTGTACTCATTTTCTGACACCTCTCTGGCTTTATTATACTAGCCATTTGCGGTGTCCACAAAATCCATTACGGGGCATTTGGAACGTATAATTTTTTTCAACCTTTTACCATTTTATAAAAATGTTTATGGATATTAATTATAGCTTTATTTTACAAATGAAGCTTATTAGAAGCTTATTAATTTATTAACCATTAATTCATTGACATTAATCATTGACATACATTTTTATAAATGATAAAATAATTGATTTGCTATATATCACTTTCTATGATATGCTTAATTAGCTACTGACTCAGGGAGGTGAATATATGTTCCAAGTTGGTGATCAGATTGTCTATCCTATGCATGGAGTGGGAACTATTGAAGCTATTGAAGAAAAAGAAATCTTGGGGAAAAAAAGAATTTACTATATTGTCAACGTACCCCAAACCAGGATGCAAATGATGATTCCCCAGGATAAAGCTGAAAGCTTTGGCATCCGGAAGCTGGTTGAATCCTCTATCTTTGAGGAGATTCTGGAAAATTTTAATGAGGGAATTACTGATCCCCTGCTTTATAAAAACCAGAAATACTGCACTGATTTAAATACGAAAAAGATGAGAAGCGGCGATATTTTCAAAGGGACAGAAATAATCCGTGATTTAACGCGAAAAAACCTCCTTGGTAAATTGGGAAAAGAAGATTCCAAAATGTTGGAGGGCGCCCGTAATATATTTATCAGTGAACTGATGCAAGTAAGATGTATGACTAAAGAGAAAGCAACAGATTTATTAGATTCAGTGTTAGCAGCCAACGTATTAGATGTAGAATTTCAGGAGGTAAAATAATTTGAAACCATATACTTGGTATGATTTTAGTTATTTATCGAAAAAACAAAAACTTCAGTTTCTGATCGACATAAAACCATCAGCAGAAAAAAATGGCAGATTTGATCTAATCTTATACAACAAATACGCAGAGCAGTTTGGTTTAGACAAAACCAAAGAAGCTTAAATTATACCACACCACCAGCGATTTTAAGTATATTCATAGCTCTTTTCCCAAGACCCTGGGTTTAAAATCCAGGATCTTTTTTAATAGGGGCTGATAGAGGGTGTCTTAGCCCTAAGTCTGGACCATATTAACCCCTGAAAACAATAACCTAAAAGAAAAATAAACCCCTTAGAAGGCCGTTGAAAAGCTTAAGAAACTGTATTTTTCGGCAAAAAGAGTTAAGGAGCTTTATAATGCAGCTTGGTAGATATTAATGATATCTTCAACCGATCCCTGCCTGGGGTTTGTTAACGTGCAAATATCTTTTATCGCATTATTGGCCAGTTTTTCAATATCACCTTCCTTAAGACCCATCATAGATAGTTTTTCGGAAATACCAATTACAGAAGACAAATGTTTAATCGATTCGATAATAATATTTATTGCTTGCTCCTTACGATGTGTAACCGTCCCCATAGCTTCGCATAATTTCAGAATCCGATGCTCCGGTATCGCCGTAGAATTGAATCTAAAAACATGAGGCAGTAGAGCAGCATTATTGAATCCATGAGCCCCATTATAAAAACCGCCCAGCTGATGCGCCATTGCATGCACATAGCCCAGACCGGCGCTATTAAAGGCAAGTCCTGCCATAATATTTGCATACATCATTTTTTCTCTGGCTTCCAAATCATTGCCGTTCTCATAGGCTCTCGGTAAGTACTCAAATGACAACCTCAGTGCATCCAAAGCCAAAACATCTGTAATCGGAAATGCTTCTGTCGAAACAAACGCTTCTATCGCATGCGAGACAACATCAATTCCAGAACTAGATGTTACTTCCTTCGGCATCGTGGTCATAAAAATTGGATCGTTTACGGATATAAACGGTGTCAATAAAGCTGAAGTGATTACCATTTTCACCTTTCTTGTATTGTCCGTGACGATTGCGGTATGTGTTACTTCTGCTGCGGAACCAGCCGTTGTGTTGATTGTAATAAGAGGGATCATCGGTTTGGTTATTTTGTTATATCCTTCATAGTCTGTAATGGAGCCACCGTTTACAGCGACTGCAGCAATCGCTTTTGCACAATCATGATTTGTGCCGCCGCCGATAGAAATGATTAATTTATAGTCTCGTTTAAAGACATTCCAGCCGTGCTTAAAATATCTTAATCCGTCCTCAACAAAAGGTACTGTCGGATTGGGATGTAAAATCCCGTCAAAAATATCGTAGGAAATAAATAGACTCTTCAGTATCTTTTCAATATTTTCAACATACCCAAGTTTGATCATATTCTTATCAGTCACAATCAACGCTTTACTTAATTTCCAGGACAATAATTGATTAGGAAGATCCTTAATTGCCCCAACGCCGATTAAATTGGTTTTAGGGATAAAAAAATTATGGGTATTTTCCAAGGCCAACCACCTTATACTTTGCAAAATAAATTATTAGGGAACCATTTTCTCTCTGCTTTTACCATCGACGAAATGGTTCCATTTTAAAAATGCCCAGGTAGCAACCGAAAACCAGACCGTAAAACCAATCAGCGGCAGAATTAATCTGCTGAAAGCTTCGAAAATCCCTATATCAAGCAATAGATTATAGTATAAGATCGAAGCAAACACTCCTGCTGCGATAGAAATATAATAAAACGGCTTTTGTCTTGGTAAATAATAAAAATAGATGATGAAAAACGCCGTCCAGGCAATGTTGGCAAAAAGATGAACACCGATGAAGCCAAAAGGACCAAAATTCGTCCAATAAAATAATCCAGTAAAATACCCGAAAGCGTGGACAATAGAATCCATCATTCCACCTAAAACGACACCAAACAAAGATAATCGTCGAATATCTTTTTTAGGTACAATGACGATTAAGAGCAAAGTAAAAGTCACAGCATAAAACGGATGCAACAAAAAAATTGGCATTACTGCAATCCCCTTTATATTATATGCAAGCTTAGGATATCCATTAAGGCATTTAATTATTCGGATATTAGAAGAGCTCCGTTTAACGTTTTCATTTTTTAATAGCCCGGAACAGTTCCGGCAGTTCTTCCAAACAATACTCCAGCAGCTTGGCAAGTCTTCCTTCTCCGAGTTCCTGAACCTCGGCTAGCCGGTATGACAGTCCCAGTAGCTTATATTTTTCAATACCCATCTTGTGATAAGGTAGCAGTTCCATTCGTTCCACAGCTACTCCGCTATCATAAATAAGACTGCACAGGCTGACGATATCATCTTTCTTGTCGTTGATGCCCGGTACTACCACATGCCGTATCCATATCCGGCAGCCTGCCGCCGAAGCCGCATGCAGAAAATTCATTGTCGTACTTAGACTGCCTCCGATATATTGATCATACCGCTCTTGATCCGGCATTTTGATATCCAGCAGAACCGTGTCGGTATTTGCCAGCACCTTGGCTACATCCTCCGACGGTATTGTGCCGGCAGTATCCAGAGCCGTGTTGATATCAGCCTTTTTAAGCTGTTTGAACAGTTCTGCCGCAAAAAGGGGCTGCATAAGCGGCTCTCCGCCGGAAAGCGTGACACCGCCTTCCCGGCCAAAGTAAGTGCGGTAATGCATCGCTTTTTGCACCAAAGCTTCCGCAGTGAACTCCCTCCCCCCATTCCTATCCCAAGTATCGGGATTATGGCAATAGATACAGCGCAATGGACATCCCTGCATGAAAATAACCATTCTCAATCCAGGTCCATCCGCTCCTCCAAGGGTCTCAATGGAGTGTATCCTTCCCGTCTTTTCTATTTCTTCCGTCTTGCCGCTCATCTGCTTACTGCCTCATAGCCTTTCATGGTAGGTCCTGTTGATGACCTCCTGCTGCTGCTGGCGGCTTAGCTTGTTGAAGTTGACTGCATAACCCGATACGCGTATCGTCAGGTTAGGATAACGTTCCGGATGCTCCATAGCGTCAATCAGTTGTTCACGGTTCAAAACGTTAACATTGATGTGATGGGCCTTCATATCAAAATAACCGTCTAAGACCGCTACCAGGTTGCTCTTCTGTTCCTCACAGTTCTTGCCGATGGTGGAAGGAGTTATGGAAAAAGTACAGGATATCCCGTCCCGGCAGGCTTCATACGGAAGCTTTGAAACAGAATTCAACGATGCAAGCGCCCCGTTTGCCTCTCTGTTATGCATCGGATTAGCACCGGGAGCAAACGCTTCGCCCTTTTTCCTTCCGTCCGGGGTTGCACCTGTCTTTTTACCGTAGACCACATTGGAGGTAATTGTCAACACCGAAAGGGTGTGCACGGCGTTCCTGTAAGCAGACGTCTTTCTCAGCTCCCCGATAAAATCCTCTGTCAGCTCTGCAGCAATCAAGTCCACACGGTCGTCATCATTGCCGAACCGTGGGTATTCTCCATCTATTTCAAAGTCCTGGATCAGGCCTTTTTCGTTTCTGACTGCCCGGACCTTGGCATATCTAATCGCACTCAAAGAATCCGCAACCACGGAAAGTCCGGCGATTCCGAAAGCCATGAAGCGTTCGACATCCGTGTCATGCAATGCCATCTGCAGCTTTTCGTAGGCATACTGGTCATGCATATAATGGATGACATTCATGGTATTAACATACAGCCTGGTGAGCCATCCCTGATAAAAAGCGAACCGCTTCATGACATCCCCGTATTCCAGTAAACCGGCCTTAACCCCTTCGGATACAGGCCCGACCTGTTTGCCGGTGATTTCATCCCTTCCGCCGTTTAAAGCCATAAGCAACATCTTTGGCAGGTTGCAGCGTGCTCCGAAATACTGCATTTGCTTGCCTATCTTCATCGCCGATACGCAACAGGCGATCCCATAGTCATCCCTATATAAAGTGCGCATTACATCGTCGTTCTCATACTGTATAGAGTCGGTATCGATAGACACCTTGGCGCAATAACGTTTAAAAGCCTCCGGCAGCGCCGCGGACCACAGCACAGTTAGGTTAGGCTCGGGTGCCAGTCCTAGATTATATAGCGTATGCAAGAAACGGTAGGACATTTTAGTAACCAGCGTCCTTCCGTCCTCGCCCATACCTCCGATAGCCTCCGTGATCCACATGGGATCCCCGGCAAAAAGCTCATTGTATTCTGGTGTCCGAAGATGCCGGGCCATTCTCAGTTTAATGATGAAATCGTCTATGATCTCCTGGACCTGCCGTTCAGTCAATCTTTGCTGATCAATATCCCGCTGAGCATAGATATCCAGAAATGTGCTAACCCTTCCCAGGGACATGGCGGCACCGTTCTGCTCCTTAATCGCGCCAAGATAGCCAAAATATAACCACTGAACCGCCTCTTTAAAATCTACGGCCGGTTGGGATATATCGAAACCGTAAAGCTCCGCCATCTTTTTAAGCTTTTCTAAAAAATCGATCTGCTTGTACAATTCCTCGCTTACTTTGATATTCTCCATGTCCATCAGCAACTGACCCTTTTTACGCTTATCTTCTTTTTTCCCTGCAATCAGCCTGTCAACGCCATATAGTGCTACACGCCTGTAGTCGCCGATGATCCTTCCGCGTCCATAGGCATCCGGCAGTCCAGTAATTATTCCGCTCCTGCGGGCTTCCTTCATTTCATCGGTGTAGACACGGAAAACACCGTCATTGTGCGTCGTCTTGTAAAAGAACTCTCTTTCGATTTTCTCATCCATGGTATAACCATAGGCCTTGCAGGCCTTCCTGGCCATATTGATCCCGCCAAAAGGATTGACTCCTCTTTTTAACGGCCTGTTGGTCTGAATGCCAACGATGAGTTCCTTTTCCTTGTCCAGATAGCCCGGGGCATAGCTTAGCAATGAAGAAACCGTTGAGGTATCGATATCCAGCACGCCGCCGAATTCCTTCTCAAGCTTTTGCAGCCTTGAAAGTTTCTCTAGAATATGCTGAGTCCGGTTCGTTACCTCCGTTAAAAAAGTTTCATCTCCTTCATAAGGCTGGTAATTTGCTTGTATGAAATCCCTGACATCAATTTCCTGCTGCCATCTGCCGTCTTTGAAGTTTTCCCATCCTGTATTATTCATCATTTTAACCCCCCTAATTTGCCAGATTCTGAATTTTATGAGGGTGACTCAGAAAATAAAAAAACCTGGACAATATTTATACTGCCCAGGCGGTCGACGTTTGAATTCTTCCAATCCCTTATGGTTAAACCCATATGTCCGCCAGTCTTGGAAGCTTACCGATATTCTATTACGGATGTAATGACTTTGTCAATTACCCGTTTATATGGAGCTATGTTTATTCAAAGTGCGAACAGAATACGCTATTCAAGTACGTCAAAAGGGACTGGATCATTGTTTTTTAGGTCTATATGTAATGTGCCGTCATAATCAAGAGACCCCAGTAATACTTCTTGCGCCGAATTAACCTTTTGTTTCTTCAATTCATGAGTTAACCACTTTTCATCCCGGTTCACAAGGCTGAGATGTTTTTTTAAGACTGTTCCGTCAATAATCAGGTTGGCAGCAATGCCTTTAGCGGAAGTATTTATATTCATATCTTCAGGTGTTATAGGTTGTCTTTGTGCTTTAAGTTGAATACTGACTTGGCCGCTTGTCTCAAGGATTGCGTTTTCTACATCGCTAATACTAAATGCACCTTTGTTCCTGCATTCCTCCATTACTTCATTGATATGAAATCTGGCTTTCTTTAAGTTTTGTTCGATCAATTTGCCATTCTGTATTAAAATTGTCGGCACTCCACATAAAAACTTTCTGGCACGGATACTTCTCCGGGATACATAAGAAGACAGTAATACAAAGCTACCATAAATAAGAATTCCGAGTATTCCATGTAAATAAGGAATTTCATTATCGATTGCTAAAGATGCAGCAATAGAACCAATAGAAATGCCTATTGTGTAATCAAAAAAACTTAATTGAGAGAGTTGTTTTTTTCCCAATAAGTGAGTTAACAAAAATAAGATAATAACTGAAAGTATGCTTCTGAGCACAATATCTAAAATACCGATGATATTATCGTTCATAGTAGCCGCCCCCTGTATAACTCGACCCAATTATTATGCGTATTATACATTCAAAGACAGAGAATTATACACCAAATGCCTTATCAATCCACCTTTTATTTTTTTCACCTGTTGCTTCAATGTACAAACGGCAGTAAAACAGAACGCTTACAATGCTTTCAAGCTTCTTAAACGGCAAACCAGGAAAAAGGTAGTTTTACATATTCGTGACGATATCCCGACCCAAAAGCTCCGCTTATGTCTGTCCGAACATCCTTTTGGCACTTCTGTTGATGCGCTTCTACACACAGATTTCTCTCTACTCAGGCATCCTAGCTACGGGGCGCCCTGGCGCTTACCCCGACTGGACTTTCACCAGCTAGATAATGCGTGCTTAGCTGGGCACGCCAGAAAATAAAAAACCTGGACAATATTTATATTGCCCAGGCGGTCGACATTTTAACTCTTCCAATCCCTTATGGTTAAACCTATATGTCCGCCAGTCTTGAAAGCTTAGAGATATTCTATATGGTTGTAATGGCTTTGTCAACTACCATTTTATGTAAGCTGTATTTATTCTGTGATATTTTTTAGTTTCATCTTTGATGAAGCTTTTTTCCATTATGGTCAGACTGTCCGAAAAGTCAAGTAAAATAGCTTAAAACAAAGCCCTTAAAATCCATATAATGGTATAAAACGCTACCAACATCAACCGAAAAGCATATTTTTATCTTGTTTTTTTATTTATTGTTGGTATCAATCTACAATGAATAAATTATTTTCCATGATTAATTTGTCTTCATTAATCAGAGAATATTTAGAAAAGGAGGATGATTACTTTGCTGAAAATAAAAGATCGGGAAACACTTGCAATTGTTTCAGGCATTATTGGTTTGGTAGGAATGACTCTTGTTGATGGAATTTCCAGGCGAGCACGAATATCTAAACGATCATATCGGGAAGCTGCGGCAGGAATGTTTTTATCGAAGAGTCAAGCAAAAAGCGTGAAAGGACAGGCTCTTGGCTTAATTATGAACTCTGCCGTTAGCATCATCGGAGCTAATTACATTATTAAGCGTTTGACCCAAAGCGGTCGCGACAAACTTGTGACTAAAGGAATCGTATCTGGGACTGCTATCGGCGCAATCGCTACGGCCATTCCAAATGTTGTTCCCAAGAATCGTGTTAAACCTAAAGATGCGGCAAGCAATCTATCCTATGTTGCTAGTAATATTGTGTACGGAATGCTTGCCACTATCGCAGCTGCTATATTTGGACATGATTCATTATTCGATGCTCCCCCTCAAAATGACTACTTAAAACCGACTGACAAGACGAGTGAGCAAGTGAAATTAGCTGGTGTAGTAGGCTAAACTTCTATTCGAGTATAGGAATTCTCTCCTAAATTTTGAGGAATTCCTATACTCTTTAAAATCTCTGTGTAAACCTTTGACATTTCTATTACAAAAACTCTATCACCCATTTTTAACAAATCTATTCTGAATGGTAATCGACTTTTACCTAGTAATAACCATTTGTACGTGGAGTTTGAGAACTCTAATTGCACCCGTTTCTGGCATAGTCAATTCCTTTATTTAGTAGTTCCTGCAACCGCTGGGGATTATTAGACTCTGCGTAGATACGTACAACAGGCTCTGTTCCTGATGCTCGAAACATCACCCAGCTGTCCTCCAAATAAAGCTTGCATCCATCCGAACTATTGCTTGCCAAGACTTCCAGCCCATCCAGCGTCTTCGGTGGATTATCAGCCAGCTCCTTCATCAGCCGTACCTTTTTATCTGTTTCCAGGTGCAGGTCTTCGCGGTCATAATAGCACCAACCCAGTTCCTCCATCATCTCATTAAGCAGTTGCCCCAATGTCTTGCCATAAGCAGCCACTATCTCAATCAAAAGAAATCCCAACAGTAATCCATCCCGTTCGGGGATATAATTTTTTAATCCTATACCGCCCGACTCCTCACCACCGATTAGAATATCTTCGTTCAGCATCAATGTCGTGATGTACTTAAAGCCAACCGGTGTTTCGTAAAGTTTCAGACCGTGCTTTTTGGCCATTCGCTTCACCAGTTCGGATACCGTCAGCGTCTGCGCCACACCGCCGTTCCATCCACGCTTCTCGACAAGATATTTTATCAAGAGGGCCATAATTTGATGGGGATTGATGAAGCGGCCATCAGCATCCATTGCTCCGATACGATCACCGTCGCCGTCGGTCGCCAGGCCGATACTGGCCTTATGTTCTTTCATCGCCTGCCTCAGGGCATCCAGGTTCTTCTCTATGGGCTCCGGGTTTATACCGCCAAAGGAAGGATTGAACTCGCTGTGCACCTCGACCATATTCAGCCCGTAGCTTTTTGCCAGTTCGTTCGGATAACCCATTGCGGCACCATGCATGACGTCGAAGACAATTTTCCCTTTAAAGCCGGCCATCATCTTTGGGTTCAGCATGGCCTTAACATGTTCCAGATAGGACTCCCAGGGTGAGAAATATTCCACATCTGACGACAAGGCAACCTTGGAAAATGTTTGTCCGCCAGCTTCCAGTTGGCGGATACACTTTTCAATCTCCATGATGATTTCAGGAGAAGCAGAACCGCCATAAGAAGCCTTGAATTTGAGACCGTTATACTCCCCTGGATTATGACTGGCAGTTATCATCACCCCACCGGCAGCTGCACAATCTTTGACCTTCCAACTTAGCGCCGGCGTCGGCAGGATACTGTCGGCTAGCCAGACCTTAACCCCTTTGCTGGCCAGCACAGCCGCACAGTCACCCGCATACTCCGCTGACAAAAAACGCGCATCATATCCAACAACGATGCCTTTGCCCGCTTCTTCACGACCGTTCACATAGTTTGCTATTCCTTCGGCGACCAGGCGCACATTATTAAAGGTAAAATCTTCGCTTATAATCCCCCGCCAACCGTCTGTTCCAAATCGTATCATTCCAAACCCCCTCATTTTATACAAGCACTTTTCCCGGTCACTACTTTTTCTTTAGGTACTTTCCTCGATTCATTGGCTTGGAAGCTGGCTGCAAAACCGTGCTGGTTACAGAGAGCATACCTGCCCAAATTCTGTGAACACTTCTTTGCTAAAACCTCAATCATCTCGTCAAACGGATGGTTGAATTTTTGGACGCCTTCTTGCTCGAGTTGCTGGGTTACCTTTTCGATGTTGATGCCGAGCGCCGACAATCGCAGCAAAACCCTATTGGCTCCCTTGATATCTTGTTCGAGGCGGGCTTTTGGTTCGCCGTGGTCGCGGTAGGCATCGAAGGTTTCGACCGGGATCGTGTCCACCGTGTTTGCTCCTATGAGCGCCTCAACATATTTAACATCGCTGTATTCCGGGTTCTTCGTACCGGTGCTGGCCCAGATCAACCGCTGCACACCGGCACCCTGGTCAGCCAATCTTTTAAAACGATTACTACCGAAGGTTTCCTTATAGATTTGATAGGCAGCCTTGGCGCTGGCAATGGCAACTTGCCCGTGAACCTGCTTCGCAAGCTGCGTCTTATCGCCCCCTTGCGCAATTATTTCTTCCAGCAGCGGATCCACCAGTGTATCAATTCGACTTACAAAGAAACTTGCCACAGAGGCCACACGCTTCACAGCCTTTCCCTGGGCCAGACGCGCTTCAAGGCCGGCGATGTAAGCTTCGGCAGCCTGTCGATAGCGAGGCAATCCAAAGAGCAACGTCACGTTGATGTTGATTCCCTCGCTAATGAGTTGTTGGATCGCTTGCAGCCCTTCTGTCGTTGCCGGGACTTTGATGAAGACGTTAGGGCGATTCAAGGCAGCCCATAAACGGCGAGCTTCAGTAATTGTGCCGTTAGTATTGTATGCCAGATGCGGATTGACCTCCAAGCTGACATATCCATCTTTGCCGTTAGTCTCGTCGTACACAGTCCGAAACTCAGCGGCTGCACTCTGCACATCACACCGGCTGAGAGCTTCATAAATTTCCATGCTGTCTTTTTCATCTAGAGCCATGCTCCTAATGTCCTCATCGTAATCATGGCTGCCCGTAATCGCCTTTGCAAAAATAGCTGGATTCGAGGTCATCCCCCGCAACCCATCTTCTTCAATCAGGCACCGAAGCTCACCGCCGGTGATCAGATCGCGGCGGATATCATCCAGCCAGATGGGCTGGCCGAGCATTCCCACTTGTTTTAAATGATTTTCTTTAATAAGACTAGTCATCATTTTTCTCCTTATACCCCTACGGAAATTTCTACGGCCCGATCCGCATCCTCTCGGCCATAGATATCTTCAAACCGTACAATATCATCCTCTTCCAGGTAACCGCCATTCTGTAGTTCAATAATTTCCAGCAATAACTTCCCAGGATTTTCTAGACGATGCTTTGTCGTTTGCGGAATAAACACGCTTTCATTCTCATGTACCATCTGTTCTGTTTCCCCAATGGTCACCTTCGCGGTGCCACCGACGACGATCCAATGTTCACTGCGATGGTAATGCATCTGTAAACTGAGTATCTGCCCCGGGTTGACAGCAATTTTTTTCATTTGATATCCTCGTCCGCCGGACAGCAAAGAATATTGTCCCCAAGGCCGAAATACTGTGGTATGTTCGTCAGCTATCGTCCGGCCATCTGCCTTGATCTGGTTCACCAGATCCTTTACCTTCTGCGACTCACCCTTTTTGGCTACCAGAATCACATCGTCCGTCTCTATTACCAGCAAATCTTCCAGTCCGATGCCGGCAATCAGACGACTTTGTCCCATCATCAATGTATTCTTACAATCAAGTGAAATACAGTCCCCTTCAAAGGCATTACCATCCGTATCTTTATCCAAAATGTCATAGATCGCATCCCAAGACCCGATGTCGCTCCATTTCGCACAGAGTGGCAGCAATACCACCTGCTTGGATTTCTCGATCACTGCATAATCAATCGAAATATTGGGCATTTCTTCAAAATTTTCTAGTATTTCATTCAGGCTCTTGTCAGCAAGATCATAAATATCCGGCTGATGAATCCGCAGTTCGTTCATCATACAATTGATGGTGAAGGCAAACATGCCTGAGTTCCAATAGTAATTACCGGCTGCAAGGTATCCTTCTGCGGTGATCTTATCCGGTTTTTCATGGAAGGAATTTACTGCAAAGCCACTGCCAAAGGGCGGCCCGACCTGAATATAGCCATAACCTGTTTCTGGACAATGAGGTTCTACCCCAAAGGTCACAATCCTATCCTGGTTTGCCATGCCCTCCGCCAAATGCGCAGTAGAAGCAAAGGCCTCTACCGGACTGATGACATGGTCTGAGGGCGTTACTAACATCACCTCATCCAATCCGCATCCCAGCCGGTCAACACAATACCGAAGTGCCAAGGCAATAGCCGGCGCAGTGTTCCGTGCCAAAGGCTCTAAAAGAATATGCGCCTGACCCGCCTGGGCGGCGACCAGCTCAGCTCTTACGTGGTAAGCATATTCTTGATTGGTAACGATAACCATATCCGCCGGTTGAACCAGTACCAGAAACCGCTCTATGGTCTGTGTTAGAAGAGATTTGCCGCCATTAAAGTTTAGAAACTGCTTAGGGAATTTTGTCCGCGATAGGGGGAATAGACGGTTTCCCCCGCCACCCGCAAGGATAATTACCTTCATCTGAGAATCACTTTCCTTTCCAAACCGACGAAATCTGTTTTATATTTTGCCAAGGCCAGATTGGCGATACAGTACCCAATGATACTTTCGGCCCCCTGGTTAAAGTTGAAGCCTTTAGCGGTGATGCCATCAAGACATCCTCCGGTCTCCCCATCAATCAGGCCTTCGTTTTGAGAGTTATTTCCCAGATACCAGGCAAAACTCTGTTGGGCCAGTTCCAACATCCTCTGCTCGCCGGTGGCTTCATAGGCGGCCAAATGAGCCAAAGCAGCGGTGCTTGCCTCGAGAGGCTGCTCGTCATACAATGTCGGTTTCGAACCTCGCAGCAGCCATCCTTTGCAGCCAACCGCCCGAAAATAACCGTCACGAAATGAAATCTTATCAAAAAACTGTAAACTCTCTTGCGCTACACGAAGCATATGCGCTTGTCGAAGCCGCCTGTAAGCTACAAACAATGCCCACGGTAACACCGCATTGTCATAAGTAAGGCTGTTCTCAAACCATTGCCAATCCTTATCTCCGGCATCGTGTTCAAAACGACTGATCAGGGAATCAGCTAATCCTGTCAGGAGAATCTCGGCTTGGGAACCTTCAATATGGCCAAGACCTATCATCGCATAGGCTTGGCCGCGCAGTCCGAAAAGGTTATTGATATTGGGCAGGGCCTTAAGTATTGCAGCGGCACAGGCTTCTTTAATGCCATGAGGCATTACTGACGAGGCTTGTGTAAAACTGAGAGCCCATAAACAGCGGCCAAAACAATCCTCAGATCCTTCCTTTTCCGTGAATTGACGACCGTATGTCATAAAATTCCTGAATACTCCGTTTTCATTCTGAGCATGCAGTATGAATGCCAGATAGCGGTAGACAAGCGCCAGGTAAGTGGTTTTCTTGCCTTGCTCATAGAGCATCACCGCCATGATCAGTGCCCGGGCATTATCGTCCGTGGTGTATCCCTCCGTTAGGTTGGGCAGGCTAAACCGCGCATGTTGGAACATACCTGTGTCATCGGTCATTCTGAAAATATGTGCATCATTCAACGTGATTGCAAATTGATCCATTTATCCTACCAGCACTCCTCGCCCCATCGGTTGATCCATCGTTTGATCTATCTTTGTCTCCATCGCTGCCTCCATCATGTTGAAAGCCAGCTTCGTATAGCGCCCGGCAACCTTAGCCCAAGTCATCGTCTGTCCGACCGCAAAGGTCTTTCTTTCCATTTCTTTCTTTCGCAGGGGACTCTCAAGTACATCTCGGATGCATGACGCCAGAGAGTCGGAATCACTAAATTCGGCGAGCATTCCCCGGCCATTTCCAAGCAACTCCTGGGCATACCGGTACGGAGTCGATACGACAACCCGCCCGCACCCCACGGCATACGCCAATGTCCCGCTGACTGCCTGCTCTTTAGACAGATACGGCGTCATATAGATGTCCGACAGTTTGAGGTAAGTCATGACTTCTTCTTTCGTTAGATACTTATCAATAAACCGTATATTATTCCCTACACCCAGGCGCTGTGCCAAAGTAATCAGACTTTCCCGATAACTTTCGCCATTTTGCGCCTTGACGCAGGGATGCGTTTTACCCAGAACAAGGTACACCAGGCTTTCATGTTCCGACACAACTTTGGCAACAGCTTCTATCCCATATTCAAGCCCCTTCGCCGGGCTTAGGAGACCGAAACTGCTGATGACCTGTTTGTTTTCTAAGCCATGCCTAACTTTTAGCTCTTCCCGCGACTTAATAATCAGGCTTGGAACTCCGTGGGCAATGACCGTTATTTTACTCGGCTCGATGCCGTACGTTCTTATCAACAACGGGACCGCGCTTTCTGCCATCGTCACCACCATCGCGCTGAGTCGACCAAGCTCATGCAAAACTATCCGTTGTTTTGGGGATGGGTTCGTCAGTACAGTGTGTGTCGTGATGATAAAAGGTATTGTCAAATTCTTGGCTAGATCCAGAATGTATTCGCCACACTCCCCGCCAAATATGCCATATTCATGCTCAATAACCAGCAATCCGGTATGCGTGTTTGCCCAGCGGGCAGTCTGGAAATAGCTGGCGCGGTCGTGTTGACTCAGTTTGGCTGCCACCCGCGAATCCTCATATTCTTCCGTATTCGTGACCGCAATCACGTTCGGTCTGAATGAGCCTATTTTATCGATTTCGTTCATCAAGTCCTCCGTAAATGTGGCCAACCCACATTCTCGCGGCGGATATGTGCTTAAAAATGTCAACTTCCTTGTTTGGTATGTCTTTTCCATCTTCATGATCTCCCTTTTTTCTTTTTTTGTTATCATTCATATCATTTTTGCCGGTAATTCTATCCTCTTACATCATTTCCTCAAAGCATGTCTTCTCAACAAATATCCATTTCCCTCGATTCCGGACATTTTCGAATGTATTCCAGTATGTCGTTGATAGATGCCGTAGCCAAAGCAATGCATGTGTCCGCCCCCCCGTAGTACATTTTTAGCAGTCCTGTCTTATCGTCCAACACCCATCCACCCGCAAAGACCACATCGGCTACATCTCCCTGCCGTTCATACTCCTCTACCGGGCCAAAGACCCATTCATCGCTCCGATGCAACACTTTAAACGGATCGTCTAAGTCGAGCAGGGCCAAGCCAAGCCGGTAAATTGCCCCGGCAGCGGTCTGGCGCACCCCATGGTATAACATAAGCCAGCCTTCAGCTGTTTCCAAAGGCGTAGCACTAAGACCAATTTTACTGCCATCCCACCAGCTGCCTCGGCGGGCGTACATCAGCACGCGGCTATTGCTCCAATGAACCAGATCGTCGGAATACGACAGCCAGATGTGCGCCCCTGGTACGTAGTCAGTGACAATCGGCCGGTGAATAAGCGCCCATTTCCCGTCTACCTTGCGCGGAAAAAGTGCGGCATCTTTGTCTTCCGGCGGCATCACCGATCCAAGCCGCTCGAAATGAATAAAGTCGTCCGTTAGCGCCATCGCCACGAGGGGCCCACCACGGGAAAATGCAGTATAGGTAATAGCCCATTTGCCTAATTCATCGAGCCTAGTAATCCGCGGATCTTCAATCCCCCACAGTTCTTCAGGATGGTTGTCCGGTTCCGGCTCCAGCGTCGGTATGTCGTCAATTTGCCAGTTTCTAACCCCGTCTTCGCTGATGGCCTTGGTAAAGTGAGAAAACCCCCGTCTATCCTCCACTCGGGCAAGCAGCAAAATTTTGCCCTGAAAATGAGTTACCCCTGGATTGAACACTGTATTTACGGGATATGGCCAGCTCTTGGCTGTTAATATCGGGTTGTTCGGATTCCGTTGGAAAAGCTCTTTATAGGTATTGTCCTGACTTTTTAGCTTAGTCACAAATTTATTATTATTATTGATAATAAGCCTCCTAAGTGATTAATCGGCGCTGCCGACCGGTGCGTTTGAATACTAATTCCGGTGAATAGGAAGCAGCAGAATCCCTGATGCAATTCCTATTCCACATGTTCTTCACTCTGCAGATTTATTAAATTCTTTAGAAATATTTTTGGTAGTTTTATGAATATCCTTTGTGATTTCCTGGTATCCGCTCTTAAAGTCCTTTTTTACACTTTCCGCTTTTCCATGAAAGTCTTTAATGACATGAATTACTTCCTGTGCAGCATGAGCCGCAGAATCCTTTACTAGCTCTACCTCCTTCTGGGCAATATCCATATTTGTTTCGGCAGTTTTATGAATTTTCTGTGTTACATCATGATAACCGTCCTGAATATCATTTTTTACATCTTCCGTTGTTTCATGAACGTCTTTGATGACATTACGTACTTCCTGCGCAGAATGAGCTGCGGAATCCTTCACCAACTCTACCTTCTTCTGGAGCGTATCCTTGATATTTTCTACAGTCTTAACAACATTTTTTTCATATTTTCACGTGTTTCCTTTCCTGATTTTGGAGCAAATAGAATGGTTTATTCACTTTTTACTAAAGCCGCTGAGACGATATAGCGATCTGGAAAATAGCCAGGAGTATTGAATGGATAACATGTGGTCATCGTCAGCACGGCATGGTCGGTAGGTACGATCACTGTTTTGTCGTCTTCATGGACGATTCGCGTGTCATTCACCTCATAGGTAAATGTACCGGCCGAAGTTTGCACAATTAGCTGATCCCCAATCTTCAGCCGGCCTATTTGTCTGAAGACCGTTTCTCGATGTCCGGAAAGAACACAATTATCTTTTTCCCCAGGAAGTACGCTTTGAATGAAGTGTCCAACGCCTTTTTCCAATTCCTTCACATCAGTACCTTGGTAGATGGGCCATTTCAGCTTTAAGGTCGGAATCGTCAGGATCCCAATATTGTCACCCTCCGCAGGATATACAGGGTAAAGGATTTTATCTGGTGCAAGCAGGACGAGGGAAGGAGCCGTTTCCACCGGTGCCACCGAGGCCACGGCATAAGAATTGGATGGTACCCACATACGAAACATTGCCCAAAAGATACTTCCTATCCCCAAACCCATAAATCCTATGGATAGAGCGGTAACCAAGATAAAATTGCTCCGTGATCGTTTTACATTATTCATAACGCTTTCTGTTTCTCCAGCAAATGTCTCCGACCAGCGTTAGAACAGCGCCGATAATAAGCACCTCATACAAAGGAGTGGACGTTTTCGGGAGCTGCCCGCCGGTAACAGTATTGGTGACCGTTACTATGACCGTTGCGAACGCGACATCGGTTGCCGTCATACCATTTGCGCTGCCTTTGACAGTGGCAGTGTTCATCGTGGTTGCACTGAGATTCATCTTGCTGGTGTAGATCCATGTCTCATTGGCTTGAAGCAGGTTGTCATTGTTGACGTCACCGGAAACATAGTTCACGGGACTGACCATATCATCGCTGACACTAACTTCACTTAATGCAGCTGTGCCGGGGTTGGTTACTTTATAGGTGTATGTGACCGAGCCCTGTCCCGAAGTCAATGCCAGCGGTTCTGGTGTCTTTACTACGTTGATTAATGGCGGAACAGTTGGTGTGCCGGATACAACAACTGTTACTATCGCGATATCGGTTGCTGACATACCATTTGCGTTGCCTATGGCCGTGGCGGTGTTTGTCGTGGTTGCGCCGAGATTCGTCTTGCTGGTGTAGATCCATGTCTCATTGGCTTGAAGCAGGTTGTCATTGTTGACGTCACCGGAAACATAATTCACAGGACTCACTTTATCATCGGCGACACTAACCGCACTTAATGCGACTGTGCCGGGGTTGGTTACTTTATAGGTATATGTGACCGAGCCCTGTCCCGAAGTCAATGCCAGCGGTTCCGGCGTTTTTACTACGTTGATCAATGGTGGGTAGACCTGAACCGATTCGTCGCCCCCCGATCCGCCCCCGTTACTGCTAGGCGTATAGGTATTCGTAATGGCAGCTGTTGCCGTAGCTCCGTCTAAGACAGGAATCGTTGTTGTCGGGAGAATTTGATTCGTCCAACCAAGTCCGAGATTATCCTCGGTGATGGTATAATTACCAGTGGGAAGGTTCTCCCAAGTCTGAGTCCAGCCATTGACTGCATTGAAGGTTTTGGGGGATTGACCGTTGATTCTAATTACGACGGGAGAAGGAGTCGTCGATGCACTAAAGACCTTGGTAACTCTCAGCGCCCCACAAAACCCATTTGTAATGGTATTGCTGTCTAGCGTGACTGCGCCATTTCGTGCTAACAACTGCCCTTGCACCGTTGCACCGGTATTCGCTGTGATGGATGTCAAAGCGAAGATGTGTCCCACGAAATGAGAGGTCGTTCCTAATGTCGCGGAGCTTCCGATCTGCCAAAAGGTTCGGCAGTAACGAGCACCGTTGATGAGGTTAATATCACTGCCTGATGCTGTGATAAGCGTGGCGCCCACCTTAAATATGAATACGGGATCGGTTTCACCCAGGCCGTCGAGAGTAAGCGTTCCCGTCAACTGAGCCGATGTGCTAAATGAGTAGACACCAGGGGTGAGTGTTAATCCGCCTAGATCCTGACCAGTCAAGTCCACATCGACCGGCCTACCGAAGGCGTCATTATATGCGGTTGTCAGGGCGTCCTGAGCCCCACTTGCTAAAGCATCAGCCGCATGTATTGCCCCATTTGACACTATCCCAGGCGGAAATCCAGTGACTGCAGAGCCCGGAGACAGCCCAATATTTCCACCTGTATTGGTGATAACATCTCCGTTGATTGTGGTCGATCCGGTATTGCTGATTCCTGAGCCGGCTAAAACCGCAAAACTGGAGGCATTTCCAAGATTCACTGTCAGCGGAGTAGGGGCTGCTATACTCATTATAGGTACCGCCATCATCACTACGAGTAATAGCGCAAGTACGAATGGTATCAATCGCATTTTATTAAATATTCTCATCAATTTCTTTAATCCTCTCTATTCTCAACTTTTCATGAACGTGCACCATTCATGCTCATTATAATCTTTTTGCTTTTTTAAAATATGATTGATGATCGCTGATTAATTGGGCGCCCTAGACACTTTTTATAATAAACGGCTTTCCGTGTTGTTTTTAATGTCCTTTGTGCAGCGGGTTGTTCGGATTCCGTTGAAAAAGTTCTTTATTATTGCAGATAAAAAAAATCTCCTAAGTGATTAATCGGCGCTGCCGACCGGTGCGTTTGAATTCGCACCTGACTTTGAGATCTCGCAACAGTATGTTTTTTTGTCAGCGCTCCTCTCAAGTTAGCGCTAGCGGCTTGTGCCATTATTGTAATCCGCTTTGTGTCCTTAATTATTCGTTGGCTAAGTGCTCCAAATTTACATATTTATATTGTCACTATCAATTTTTTCAAGATAGTATTTATATTCAGTAACTTTTTGAACATAGTTATCACTCTCATAAGTGTCACTATTTTCCATAAAAACTTTGCAGCCTTCAATTCCTCTTTGTTTGGACAGCAACATTAGATTAAAAACAATCTCATCAGGAAATCCTTGCTCCGTCCAATAATCTCTATAATAAGCCAGTTTTTCAATGACTGCTTTGATGCTGTCAATTTGCATATTATTGTCGCCTTCTATTTGGAAAACTGCCAAAACCAACTCATACGACAGTTTATTCTTCTCACATAATTTCCAAATATCACGCTGTGTGTTTTCTGGAATAGGTATATTATAAACAGGTACTTCATAACCGATAGCAGAGCTTTCCGCTGCCTTTGGAACGACGAGAGGACAAATAATCAATATGAGGATAACAAGTGTAATAAGGGATAATAATAGATACTTAACCAATCCTCTTTTAATCTGCATAATTCTCGCCCCTTGTCTATCAATTTAACAATGATTTCCTCTGCATATGGTATATACGCTAACTTAACTAGGTATCACGCATTACACTTGATCCTTATTCTGACTTCTCGTAAAGATAATAATTAGTTTAACTATTCCCCAAGCTACCAGGGCATAAACAATCATTGCAATCACTGTACTTGGTTCTAATACTGCATTGGTCTCAATGCCTTGCGTTGCCGCCGATCTAAAAATAGCTGTAAACGGAACTAAAAACACCTGTGAAAGCGAATAAATGAAAGATACAAAACCACTATTCGGGTTAGCCCCTAGAATCTTAAACACCAAGCGAAAAGCAAGCAAAATTTCTAAAATACCCAAGATATAATAAACTATTCTTCTTGCTGTTAAGCTTTCTTTACTTTTTCCTCTATTGGGTCTATTGATGATGTCAACACTCATTTTTTCAATCCTCCATAAATTTCTAAAGTATTTTACTAAATCCATTCTTGAAAGTTACTGTGATTTCAGCTTTGGTAGAGCTTAATTATTACTTGCTGAACATCGGCTGCTGTCGCATCCGTTAATCCGAATCCTACGGTATATCCTTTTACTATACCTAAATTTACAATTTCTATTTGCTGGACGAAAGAGAGCGACTGATTATTCGAATTACTTCTTCCAGTATATGTAAATAATTTGCGATACTGGATGTTTCCTTCTGGTATGTTGCTAACGTTTCATTTATTCCGGAACCAATATTTTCTATCACGACATTTGTTGTTTCAAAGCTTCCTCTGGCCGCATGAGTAGCCTGCTCGACTTCTTGTAGAATCACCGGAACCGAGATTTTGAGCTTATCAGTCGTATCTCGGGCATTATTACTTATTTGTTCCGCATTCTCCAGTATTCCCGGCATTGTTCCGATACTCTGATTGATAAACTCCTGATTGGTTTCAAGCAGAGAGCGTAAGACACCCACCGCCTTTTTGATGTCCCTGAGAATAGGAAGCAGCAGGATCCCTGCTGCAATGCCTATTCCACAAACCAAAAAAATAATTAGGTTCTGTAAAGAGAATTGAATGATCATCGTATGTTCCTCACTCTACCTTTTTATTAAGTTCATCCGAAATATTTTCGGCAGTTTTACGAATATCCTGAGTGATTTCATGGGAACCATCTTTAATGTCCTTTTTTATATTTTCATTTTTCTCTTGAACGTCTTTGATAACATTCCGTAATTCTTGTGCAGCATGCGCGGTGGAATCCTTCACCATCTCGACCTTCTTCTAAACCGTATCCTTGATGCTTTCTACAGCGTTAATCGCATTATTTTTTATATTCCTACGTGTTTCCTTTCCCGATTTTGGAGCAAAAAGAATTCCTGTTGCAACACCTACAGCAACGGCTGCACCCATTCCGACAGCGATCTTCTGTGCCGCCTTTACTCTCTCTCTCTCTCTCTTCTCTTTGTTAACCAATAATAGTAAATCTTTAAAAATCATTTTTACCTCCATATTATTTTTAATTTAATTGTTTATATTATTTAGAATATTATGAATATTTAAGATAAATTTCTTGGTAGAAACTGGAGCGTCTTTAAATGTCACATATCCATATTTAAAAAATGGCGACTCAAAATTCATTTTTTGAGTCGCCATCTCATCCTATGAACTTGATTCTCCCATAACTACCATTACCTGTATCATTCTTTAATCAACCCTGAATTTTATTTGCTTATCCCAAATCTGCGGCGAGGATATTCTAGAGCATACTTAACGATAATATCTATTGGTTCATTCTTCCAGATCATTCTTTAAATTACTCATGGAGTACATTTTCCTAACTCCCTCTTTTGGCAAAAAATCAATAACTTTAGAAATATCTTTTTCTTCAAGACTTTCCATGTACTCAATGAGTATTGATAGCCTTTGATATTCCGTGATAGAAAACAATACTGCATCGGGCTGATTGTTTTTTAAAACAAATACTTTACCTAAATTTTCTGCTTTTTCTCTGCAACTTTTATAATTCTTTATCATTTCAGAGTTGGATACAATTGCTTTTGCTGGAATATTCATACGGGTTACTACTTACCCCCTAGCTTTTTTTATGCGTTTAGCTCACCTTGAGTATATATCAATTAGTGTTATTTGTCAATAAATAATTCTAATAATATTTATAATAATTTTTATAATTTATTGTCTGATGCTTAACAAAAACTTCTGTAGCTTTACCATCAGGATTCTCTATATTCTCCACATTACGTGAATTGCCAAAATGTTCCAGTACTGTTTCATTATAGAAAACGGCATATTACACCCCTCCTGTTTTTCCTAAAGGACTGATTCTTCTCGAGTTCCTCTATGACCTTGGCTAAAGTATCCACAACATGGCTGATTTCTTCCATTGTATTATAACGGCCAAAGGTTTCTCGAATCTGGAATCCCTTTGGAAACATTTCTTATCATTATTTGACTGATAAATCCTGCAGCACCTCCTTATCCAATTTCAAAAGAATAACAACGTCTATTATTCAACAGTTATTGCACTTACCGTTGTGTTCGTCAGTCCTGCTTATAGAACTCCCTTTAACAAATCAATAATAAGCAAAATCCCTGCTATGGCCATGACTAGAACGATGACCCATCCTAAGATATTACTTATTCTCTTGTTTACATACTTACCCATAATCTTGTTATTATTAGCAATCAATATGATCAGTGTCATCAATGGTGGTGCTGCTAAACCATTTAAAACCGCTGAATAATATAGCGCCTTAATCGGGTCAATCCCCAACCAACTAATCACCATGCCAATGAGTGTAGAGACCACAATAACCCCATAGAATCCCGGGGCAAGTCCGGCTTTTTTACTTAACCCCTCTTTCAAGCCAATCGTCTCAGCAACGGCATAAGCCGAAGAACCGGCTAATATCGGAACTGCCAGCAATCCTGTACCAATAATTCCAACAGCAAACAACAGATAAGCAAAATCACCGGCTAATGGCCTCAATGCCTCAGCTGCTTGTGTTGCCGTTCCAATATTGGTAATACCACTGGCATGTAGCGTTGCTGCCGTGGTAATGATGATAAAAAACATGATTGCCTGAGAAAAAAACATCCCTACGATGGTATCCAAATCCATATTATTAACGTTTATCCTGGACACCACAGGTTCTTCAACGCCCATATCTGAAATTGTACCGTCAAAGATTTCCTCCTCAACCTCTTCTGATGCCTGCCAAAAAAATAAATACGGGGATATCGTGGTTCCTAAAATTGCCACAATATTGAGCAGATATTCTCTTGAAAAATGAAATTTTGGGAACACCGTGTTTTGTATTATGAGTCCCCAATCCAGTTTAATGATTAAGGCTGTCAAGACGTATGCCAACAGTGTCAAGGCCAGATACTTCAAAACTTTAGAATAGGTTTTGTAGGTTACAAAAATCTCCAAAACAATGATCAATCCTGTCATGATGCATAGCCAAAAAAGGATAGGCAATCCCAGCAGCATTTGCGCCGCAGAAGCCATCGCTCCCAGATCCGCGCCAATATTAATTGTATTCGCAATCACTAACAAAGAAACCGATAAATATAACACCGGTTTAGAGTAATGGGCCAGAATTACACCGGCCAGCCCTTTTCCGGTTACCATTCCGATACGGCCGCACATTTGCTGAATAACAACCATAAAAGGGAAAGAAAATAATGCCAGCCAAAGCTGGCTGAATCCGAATATCGCGCCTGTCTGTGAATAGGTAGCAATTCCGGAGGGGTCGTCATCAGCCGCGCCGGTGATAAAGCCAGGGCCAATTTTTTTAAATAACCTTTTCAGGTAGTTCAACATATGTACCACCTATAATTAATAATAGAGAGTGACGTACCTTAGCTAGATACTCACCCCGACATTTGACACGGCTCCATAATAAACTACCAAGTATTAGTATCTAGTTAAAGTATTTCCACTCTCATAAGTCATTCTTCTCCCATTCCGCAATGAATTTAGCAAGCTCCTTTTTCATTACAGGTATACGGCTGCCAGCCACGCCGCAGTTCAAACATATGTTATTTTTAAACCCTTGTGCGGTGCATTTATTAGAGACTTCCTGAGCACATCCATAGTTAGCGCACTCTTTGCACTTGAAAATAGGGTTTTTACAGAGATGTTCAGATTTTTCGCCCGAACATCTTGCAACATTATATTTTTCTTCTTCAGACATTTGAATCGGACGTTTTTGATTTAGATAGCCGCCTCTCGCCCAATAGATGTTTTGATTTGGAACTACTCTTTGCCCTTCCATAATAAACTCTCCTCTGTAAAAGTTTCATTTCCCTTTATTTCTTTTATCACTGTATGTTAAATTGTCGTGAGCATATTACACAAAACCTAATTTGTTGATTTGAGTCCATTCAAATCTTATTTTTTTACAAACATGAGTTATATTTACTTATTACATCTTAATCTTATATCTATAAAAATTATTTGTCAACTAATTGTTCTAATTATATTTTGAATTATTTTTTTAATAATTTTCAACATTTTGTTTCAATTTAACAGCTTACGTGATATGATGAGCACCCTAGGAGGAAAACGATTTCAATTGAAAATAATGAATTGTAGCTACTTTTTATACTCAAGGGTTGGGCAGATCTGCGTATGAGTCTGTTCAGCAATGGAAGCTAAACAGCGCAAAAATAAGGAGGTTATCAATATAAAAAATCAAGACACCAAAATTTTAGTTACAGGCGATATATGTATCAACACACTGTTGTGGAGTACATCTCCACAGGAAAATGATGGTTTGAACCGGCAAAATAATAATCTTCATAGTATATCAAAGCCAGGAGAAGCATTGCTTTTGGCCGAAATGACCACTTTAGCGACAGGAAAGCAAATTATTTCTCCATCTATTCCCAAGGACATCGGCTCTTTTACGAATCAGTTTTTACACTCATTTGTTGAGATCGAGCCTTTCCCCTCTTCTGCCGGCAGTAAAGAGGCTAAGGTCTACAGAGTGAGCAGATTTATGGGGTTTGCTGGCAAGGAAAGTGAAAAGCCGGTGCTGCTCCCTATTGATACCTCAGATGCCCAAACCGTTATTATAGATGACGAAGACAATGGTTTCAACAATGATGACAGCTACTGGCCGTTAGTGATTAAAGACACGGGAAAAACACCTATTATTCTTTATAAAATGAATAATCCAATTGGAGGAAGCGCACTTTGGCAGCACTTAGAACAGCATCAATTTGACAGGACTATCGTCATCATTAATGCCGACAACCTCCGTTCAAAAGGTGTCAATATCAGCAAAAGCCTATCTTGGGAAAAAACGGCGCTTGATTTTGTCTGGCAGCTTAGCAATAACCCAAACCTGTCCTTTTTGTCAACATGCAGACACCTTGTTGTCCTCTTTGGACTGGAAGGCGTTATTTATTATAAAAACGACGGTATCCCCGAAGCCTACTTATACTTTTTGCCTTACGAGTGCGAGGGGGATTTTATGCGCAACAACCTTGGGAAAATGTTCGGGATTACTTCCGTTTTTGTCGCGGGGCTTTCGGCAGTCATTGCAGGTGGAGAAGCGACTGAGCTTTCAACCCTCATTTCCCAAGGCATTCACGAAGGGATGATTGCAATCAGAAAATACTTTGATTTTGGTTTCGGGGAAAATCCGGATTGTTGTCTTTTTCCAAATCCTTTAATATTTGAGCGAAACTCAAACGATACGACTCTTCTGGAATATGTTCAGGATGTAAAGATTCCCAATATTTTAAACAGAGACCATCAGGACAGCTGGTTCATCTTACAGGGAAAAAGCTCGGCGAGTATTGCGCAAATGGCCTTTGACCTGGTTAAAAACGGAGAGGAAAACGTCCTTAAGCATATACCTACCGCTAGATTTGGCAAGCTGAAGACAGTCGACAGGACCGAAATTGAGAGCTATCGGACAATACACAATTTGATTTCGGAATACATCTCATCCAAGAATGTCACCCGCCCCCTTTCCATCGCTGTTTTTGGAACGCCCGGTTCGGGGAAATCCTTCGGACTTACAGAAATGGCCACCAGCACCTTCCCCGAAGACATTCAAAAGATAAATTATAACCTTTCCCAATTTCAATCACCGCTTGAACTGCAAAAGACATTCCACAAAATCAGCGATATAAATCTTCTTGGAAAAATTCCGCTGATTGTATTTGATGAATTCGACTCTTTCTTTGGAGGAAACCTCGGATGGCTCAAACATTTTCTGTCGCCTATGCAGGATGGTGTTTACAGAGCTGAAGAAACCTTTCATCCGATCGGAAGGGCGATTTTCGTTTTTGCCGGTGGAACCAGCAGCTCCTTTTCTGAATTCTGCGGAGAGAAAATCGAAGACGAAGATGAAAAGCGGGTATTTTTAAAAGAGTTTAGGTCTACTAAGGGGCCTGATTTTGTTATCCGTTTGAGGGGTTATATCAATATACTCGGTCCCAATCAGAGCGATGATAACGACCAACTCTTCATGATTAGAAGGGCTATGCTGATGCGTTCATTAATTGAACAAAAGCTTCCTCACTTAATCAACGAAAATGGAGAGGCACAAATAGACAACGATGTTCTTCGGGCAATGCTCAAAATACCAAGGTACAAGCATGAGTCAAGATCGTTGGAAGTAATTATGGATATGAGCATTCTGACGCATGCAAAAAAATGGGTGCAATCATTTTTACCTCCAAAGGAACAGCTCAAGCTTCATCTTGATGAAAAATTGTTCTTGAGGTATATGATGCACGATGCTATTTTTGGTGAAAAAATCGATACGATTGCTCAACTTATAAGAGGAAAATTCAATGTTCTGGAAGGTGCTGTTTCTGTTAACGGTGACGATATTTCCTTGCCATGGAAGAAGCTTTGCGAACCGCAAAAAAACTTTTATAGGGATCACATTAAAAATATCCCTGAGGCACTTTTGCTAATACAATACGACGTCATGTATGTTGATGATAAAACAGAGAATTTGGTTTTTTCGGAAGATGAACTTAAAGTACTTACCCAATTTGAGTATAAACGCTGCAAAAATTATATACAGGCAAAAGATATAAGCTCCGGACATGCCTGTGTACTCTCCACAGAGGAAGCCAAAACACAGATTTATCAGATGATCAGTCTCTGGTCCGCTGCTCTTGCCGAGTCAAATTTCAAGTTGGAAAAGCTCAAATTTGTAAACCAGTGCAATATGTTATAAAACAAACCTTTTCAAAGTCAGTACTGTTTTCATTTTTATAAGGCTCAATATCCCGAATATTTCAAAGTACATCAGAACTACACTCTCTACGTGCCTTGAGGATACAAAATTGATGTCGCTTAATGCTGTTGGCCCCTTGGCGGAAGCATGATTCTTTTAGATTTTTAATTGAAATACACTTTTATTCTCTATCTATTGTTCATTTCTCCATCTATTGTTCATTTGTGATATGCAGAATTTTTCAAATCATCATTACAGAATTTTTTTGTCAATATTCCCGAATCGTCTTCATAATCAACTTTCGATATAGGCTATTCCTATTTTGCATAATAGAAATTGTTCTTGATTAGCTCAAAATAACTGTCAAACTCTTTTGCATACTACATCTGCGTCAAGTACATCCCGGTTTTTCAAAATCGCTGCTGGCCACAGGAGGGATATACAAAGTGGCTTAGCTGAGTCGCAAGGATATTTCTTGATATTTTAAGTGTATAACAGTTTAGGATAAGGTCATTTTTCTTAGACATGTTTTCACCTCCCCTATGACTTATCCATAAAATATTGCGAGATATATTTTAGAAAGGAGAATCATTTTGGCAAATCCACTTGATCCAAACACGATACCCAAATTTGTAAATCAATTGGTTGTTCCCCCGGTCTACGAACCAACTGTGGTTAAATGCCCTAAAACCGGGAAAATTATAAGTCATGATTATACCGTAACAGTCAGCCAGTTTAATCAGCAAATATTACCGCAGGGTTTCCCGGAAACCACTGTGTGGGGTTACGGCGGTCAGGTTAAAGACCCTCAAACAGGCGAAATTATTCCCGATTTCCGCTTCTCTCCCGGTGCTACGTTTGAAGCGGTGCGCGACATTCCTGTGAATGTACAATGGGTAAACAATCTTACCGGTCCCCATTTGCTTCCGGTTGATCCGACCCTGCATTGGGCCGATCCCAATGGTATGGGTATGCCTATGCCCCCATTTCCACCCTTCCCTCCCGGTTTTCCTTTGGCCCAAAGTCCTGTTCCCATTGTTACCCACCTGCATGAAGGCGAAACCGAATCAGCTTCAGACGGTCATCCAGACGCATGGTTTACAGCAGGAGAGGTGATAAAAGGGCCCGCCTTTGTCAAATCCCTTTACCACTATTTCAACACTCAACCACCTACAACATTATGGTACCACGACCATGCTCTGGGCATAACCCGTCTCAATGTTCTTATGGGACTTGCAGGTTTCTACCTGTTACGTGATCCTCATAATCCCCTCGATAAACACAGGTCAGTTTTACCGAAAGGCAAATTTGAAATCCCAATAGCCATTCAGGACAGGTCATTTAACACCGACGGATCACTTAATTACCCCAATGTCGGTGTCAACCCTGATATTCATCCCTATTGGGTACCGGAGTTTTTCGGTGATACAATTATGGTTAATGGCAAAGTCTGGCCTAACCTGGATGTGGAGCCAAGACAATACCGCTTTAGAGTTCTAAACGGTTCTAACGCCCGGTTCTACAACCTGACGTTTTCCAACGGGATGCCGTTTGTTCAAATCGGCACTGACGCTGGCTATCTGCCAAGGCCCGTTCAATTATCCTCTTTGCTGATTGCCCCAGGCGAGAGAGCGGATATACTTGTGGACTTTTCATCATTATTACCTGGTACGAAACTAATTCTAGGCAACGACGCTCCAACACCCTTCCCAACAGGGGATCTGCCCGATCCTCTTACTACAGGGCAGGTAATGCAGTTTACAGTTCTCGCCAAACCTGTTGTTGTTCCTCCCCGACTTCCGCGTCGCCTGAATTTTATAACGCCTTTGTTCCCAAACGCCAAAAAGCGAACGCTTGTGCTGGTTGAAGTTATGGGGCCAAACGGTCCTGTAGAAGTACTATTAGACGGCCAAAGATGGAGCGCTCCTATTTCCGAGCTCCCATTAGTCGGATCGACAGAAGATTGGGAATTGGTTAATCTTACAGCAGACACTCATCCTATTCATTTGCACCTGGTCTCATTCCAGTTAGTAAGTCGTCAAGCGTTCCTTGCTACTCAGTATACGAACGATTGGATAGCTCTAAATGGTATGCCGCCGCTCGATCACCCAACCAAGGTACTGCCGGTAAAACCTTATCTACTGCAAGGTCCTGTTGGTCCTCCTGCAAATGAGAAAGGTTGGAAAGATACAATCAGGGCTAACCCTGGCGAAGTAACCACTATCCGGGTTCGGTTTGCTCCCCAAGATGCTTCGATATTTACTTTTCCCGGGCTCAATCTTTATCCGTTTAACCCTTCAAAAGGACCCGGATATGTTTGGCACTGTCATATTCTTGAACACGAAGATAATGAGATGATGCGGCCATTGAAGGTCAGAACAATCTTTCCATTTTAACCATAAACACTTAGGTAACGTTATCATTGCTTTAACAATTATGCACCTCCTCTTTTAGCAAGGGGGTGCTATTTTTTTCTTTGATAATACTTCAGCAGCGGTATGGGGGTCTATTTTCTTTCCATGTGGTTTTATAGCAACAATTCGGAGAAGGTTTAGGTTTTCACTCTCATCCGGGATTTATCTATGTCTATACAATACGCTTAGTCGTTTTTCGACAAAAGTACGCAAATTTCGACATGTTGCGTTTGAGAAAACATATCGACGGCTCGATTCTCTTAATAAATCAATATCAAGAATGTGATTCGGTTAATACTTTGGTGTATTTACACAAAAAACTTGTTGAAAAATAGTGTAAAACGCATATAAAAACAGTAAGCCCGCATGAATAGCGGGCTTTTAGACGAATTTTGGTGGAGATGATGGGATTCGAACCCACGACCTCTTACATGCGAAGCAAGCGCTCCCCCAGCTGAGCTACATCCCCACTGTTTTAAAATGAAAAACAATTATTCAATTCACACGACTATTATTATACTGAATAATCCTAATTTTCGCTAGAGTTAGATAAATAAAAATTATGATTCCGGAACTGTTTTTTGATAAACACTTGATTCTGACGAGAAACGCAGATGTACTGAACTGTATCCGGCAACATTTAAAGGAAAACAGCAGGTCAGCGTGGAATATATTACCTCTTCAATGCTATAACTATTCTATTACACTCGGAGGATGAAAACATGCGTAAACGTCAAGGCCCCTTGTTCATTCTGCTTACTTTGATCCTGACCTTTATCTTTTGGTCAGTCAGCGAACCATTAAAGGATGTTACCCCAGTCAGACAATACTCCGAGATGGCTGCTTCGCTCATGCTGGTTTGCTTTGCCTGGGTCAATTTTATTTCAACCCGTCATCCGCTGCTGGACTCCCTGTTCCATGGCCTGGACAAAAGCTACCTTTACCATAAAGTTTTAAGTATCACAAGTGTTCTTTTGATCTTTGTGCATCGATTCATGCTCGACGCAGGTAAGGGAAATCATTATGGGGAGAACAGGGCGAATTTAGGACCGGGTCCAAATGGTCTGAATGGTCCGCCACCGGGGGCGGACCATGGTCCGGAGCTTTTTTCCGGCATCGCTAACCTGAGCATGCTGCTTTTTATCGTCTTAATCCTGCTTGCCCTGTTCACCTGGAAAATGAATTATGAGAAATGGAAAAACATCCACAAGCTCTTTTTTATTCCTTATATGATCGGAATCATTCATTATTACGGCAGTTCGGACTATGCCGTTACAGGCTTAAGCGCCCTGGGGCTGTGGCTGAATCTGGTCAATCTGGTCGGTCTGACTTCGGCAATCTACAGTATAGGATTTTACGAAAGAACAGCATTTCAGTTCGGCTATGTGGTAACGAACATCCGCACGGTCGCCAAAGATACCCTTGAGATCACCGGCAAAGCCTTTAAAAAAGGAATCCGCTATAAGGAAGGACAATTTACTTTTATCAAGTTTACCGAGGAAGGCAAGCAGTTTCCTTCTCATCCGTTCACGATAAGCCAGTCTTTCCGAAAGAATGAGATACAGTTTGCGATCAAGGCTTTGGGAGATCACACCTCTGCTTTACTGGAAAACGTTCAGGAGGGAGATACTTTTGCCGTAACCTCCCCCCATGGCCGCTTCGATTATAAGGCCGGATCAAACCGACAGGTCTGGCTGGCGGGCGGAATCGGCATTACGCCATTCCGCAGTTTTTACCAGTCTGCGATCCCTCCGCAATATTCCATTGACCTGTTTTACTGTTATAACAACGAGGCCGAAGGACCCTATTTGGATGAAATAAAAACCCTTGCAGCCGGAAGCGGTATTCGCGTGCATCTGCACGATCTTCAGACGAAAGGGTTTCTGAATGCCGAAGATATTTGCGAAGCGGTGCCCAAGACCGAAACTGTTGATGTCTATTTCTGCGGTCCGGAACCGATGAGGATCAAGCTGGAAAGAGAATTAAAGACCTGCGGCCTGTGTATCGGACATTTTCACTACGAGTTTTTTCAGTTCAAATAGGCGAGGAGCAGCGACGATCATGGATGATCTAATGCTGCGATGCCATGGATGGCTAGGAGCAGCCGACGCCCAAGTGTTCCATCAAGCCGAAAAATTTTCCCTTCCATTTTGCTTACCGGCATGACTTCCATCAGGGAATTGGTAAGGAAAATTTCATCAGCATTCAATAAGTCTTCAGGATAATAAACGCCTTCACTGAACGGTATAGCCAGCTCAATGGCTTTTTCTATCACAATCCTTCTTCTGATACCGGCCAGGCAGCCGCTTTCCAGGGAAGGCGTATAAAGATGCCCATTCTTTACAAAGAAAACATTGCTTCTAGTCCCCTCAATTATCTGGCCCCTGCTGTTCAACCAAATCCCTTCAAACGCACCACCGCCCTGCACCGCGCGCAGGGCAGCGGCAGTATCCAGAAGATCTGCAGATTTAATGTAGTTGAGCGGTATAGGGTCAACCCGGTGCTCTGGCATAAACAGGACCCGGACACCCTCTTCATATTGTTCACGAGTATAGGAAACTGCTCTAGTGCTGAAAAGCCACTGGTTATTGTGATTATGATTTTGGCTTTGATCGGAAATCAGACTCGGATCTTTCCTGATTTCTGCTCTCAAAGCAAAAGGCCGCTGCTCAATTTTAGTTTCTTTTAGGTAAGTTTCGATCTTGTTCAGCCATTCATCATAAGCGGGAATGGTGATTCCAAGAAGCTTACCGCCCTTGCTCATCCTCTCCCAATGCAATCCAGGTACGGCGATCCCGTCGGCAGTAACCTTTATCGTTTCAAAAATACCGACAGGCTCAATTTTACCGAAGCTTCTGTTTTTACTTTTCTGATTTCCCATCAAGCTTAACCCCCAAAACTTCCAGAAGCCTTCCCGCTTTATGGATCGTTTCTTCATATTCTTTTTTGGGGATCGAATCGGCAACAATCCCTCCCCCGGCATGAAGATACGCCGTTTTCTCTTTCAGCAGAATGGTCCGGATCACAATATTCAAATCCCAGGCCCCATCGAAGCCTATATAGCCGATACTCCCAGTGTAAATACCCCTATTGTACGGTTCAAGCTCATCGATGATTTCCATCGCTCTGATTTTGGGCGCACCGGTGATCGAGCCGCCCGGGAAAATGGCTTTGATCAGTTCTTCCGGTTTTAAGGATTTCTTGAGTTTCCCAACGACTGTGGCAACAAGGTGCCAAACAGTCGGATATTTTTCCAGAGTCAGCAGTTCTGTGGTAAGCACTGATCCAAACTCACAGATCCTTCCAAGGTCATTGCGTTCGAGATCGATGATCATGGTAAGTTCAGCCCTGTCTTTTTCACTATTAACCAGCTTATCTGCAAGTTTCTGGTCTTCCTCCGGAGTTTCCCCCCTTGGCCGGGTTCCCTTGATTGGACGCGTTTCAATATTTCCGTCCGGTGTAATCTGAATAAACCGTTCGGGAGAGGATGACAGGATTTGAAAATCGGGATACGGCAAGAACGCAGCAAACGGAGCAGAATTCTTGCGATGAAGCTGTTCATACAAATCCCAGGGATCTCCTTCATACCTGACACTGAACACCTGAGTCAGATTCGCCTGATAAATATCACCGGCATAAATGTAATCAATGACCCGCTGCAGATCCCTGTAATATTGTTCCTGGGAGACAGCTTTATGGATTTCGGCAAAGGAAATACCGGAAACAGCTAATTCATTTCCCGCACAGGAGAGCTCCGCTGAACTATTAGCCAAATATTTTTCCTCTACATAATGCTGGAGAAGCTTCTCCAGTTTATCAAGTCTTTCCCGAGCAAGAGAGGGGTCGCAGCAGCCCTGATCCGTCATGCCGCAGGCCGTCAGACTGTAAGTCTCCGTTGCGTGTTCGTAGACAACAATCCCATCATACCAGGCCAGCCGCCAGAGCGGCATTCCAAGGTCATCTTTGACCCGAACAGGCAATTCTTCAATTTCATTTTTCAGATCGTAGCTGAAGTATCCGACAGCCCCTCCGGCAAACGGAAAAGGTGCCGCGGAAGGAGCCTGATATTTCAAGACATAGTCGTTCAAAGTTGTAAGGCTGTACTGCCCTGCAGAATAAGTGATCAGTTCCTCATGTTTACAGTTCTTTGCGATAGCATACCGGTCTTTATAAGCACTGATCTTTATAAAAGGATCCGCCCCGAAATAAGAATACTTCCCCAGCTCGGCATAACCGTCCCCGCTGTCCAAGAAGAAAGGATCTCTGGCATTTTTAAACACCTGAAGCATCTCGAACGGCTTTAGATTCGTAATAAAAGGTCTAACCTGCCAGATATTCTGCTTGGTTTTATCTTTATCAGGCGTTCCCTGTGTTTCTGATATTTCTAATCCTAGTGTTTCCAATGACTTTACTGATTCCGGTATTCCTGGTTCCTGAATTGTTTGTAGCATTACTGATGGTTTTGATGCTTGAATCATCTTTAATTCGCCGTGTTCACTGAGCCACCTGCGGGCATCCTGTACTGCGTTCCGCAGCATTTGATGACCGTTTTCTGTAAGAATAGCCTCCGGATGGAACTGTACTCCTTCAATCGGCAAATAGCGGTGACGGATCCCCATCACCTGACCGTCTTCTGTTTCCGCGGAAATAATAAAGTCAGCAGGTATACTGTTTCTGCGCAGGGCCAGAGAATGGTAGCGGGTTACCGTAAACGGGCTGGCAATATCTCGGAATACGCCGGACCGGTCATGCGTGATGCTCGATACTTTGCCGTGAACCGGCGTCTTGGCTCGGACAACTTCAGCCTCAAAAACCTGCCCGATCGCCTGATGGCCAAGACAAATGCCCAGCAGCGGAATTTTTCCCTGAAAATGCCGGATGATTTCCAGCGCAAAGACCGCTTCATTCGGTGAGCAGGGACCCGGAGAAATCACAATAAGCTCCGGTTCCTGCTGTTGGATCCAGGCAATCGTACACTCCTCAGGACGCCGAGCAAGTACTTCCTCGCCGAGATCTCCGAAATACTGATACAGATTATATGTGAATGAATCATAATTATCCAAGATGAATATCACCTATAATTCTCCTTTGCTGATTGTCAATAAATAGTTAAATTATGCCGAAATAACACATTATTCAGGTAGAGATAATATATCACAGATTCCGTGGTTTTACAGCCTTACTCTAAAAAATTATTAATTAAGACACACCTAGGAATAGCTGTACTCGTAGAACGCTCTTCGAATAACCACACAAATAATAAGACTAGCCCAAAGACAACTCTAGGATAAGAAAAGACGTCTCATATATGACCTGAGACGCCTTTTGATTATCTAAAAAATTTTACTTAACACTTACATTAGAAAGGAAAAATCGCATTTCCAGCCATATTCGCCAGCACTGACAGTGGTTCGGCATAGATACCGAGAACCAGCGTGAGGACCAGAATCAGCAGCAGGGTAACATTGGTTCCGACTGGAACCTTGATCGGCGTGCCGGAGACAGGATCGTTCATATACATGGCTTTAACCACAAGCAAATAGTAATAGACGGAAACCATGCTCATAACCAGACCGAGAATGACAAGCCATAAATAGCCCTGGTTGACGATCGAAGAGAACAAATAAAGTTTGCCGACAAAACCGGCGAGAGGCGGTATCCCTGCCATCGACAGAAGACATACCGTCAGCACGGCGGCCATAAACGGTGAACGCTGGGCAAGCCCTGCATAATCTTTAATCTCTTCACTTCCCGTATTCTGGGAGAATGTGATGACAACCGCAAAGGCACCGATCGTCGCGAGGACATACACCATCGAATAGAATGCAACTGCTTTGATCCCAGCGGAACTCACGGCGATAATCCCCGTGATGATATAGCCGGCCTGCGCAATACTCGAGTACGCAAGCATTCTCTTTATATTGGTCTGCGGAATGGCAGCAATATTTCCGATGACCATCGTCATCGCAGCCATAAACGCTAGGATAAACGTCCATTGTTCGCTGTAGCCGGGCAGCGCTTCAATCAGAATGCGGGCCAGAGCTGCAAACGAAGCCGCTTTTGAACCGGTAGCCAGGAAAGTGGTGACAGGGGTCGGGGCACCTTCGTAGACATCAGGTGACCACATATGGAAAGGCACCAGTGACACTTTAAAGCCAAGCCCCGACAGCAGGAAAATGATTCCGACAAGGATCGCCGGTGACAGTCCGTCCATCTGCCTTATGCTTTCGGCAATATCACGGATCACAAAGGTACCGGTCATGCCATAGACCAGGCTTAAGCCATACAGAAGAATTCCGGAAGAAACGGCACCGAGAACCAGGTATTTGATCCCAGCTTCAGAGGACTTGAGATCCGTCTTGTAGCCTGACAGAATATAAAACGAAATCGTCATGGTTTCCAAGGCTACATAAAGCGTCAGCAGATCTCCGGCGGAAGCCAGCACCATCATGCCGAGTGCAGCAACGAGCGTAATGACGTAGAACTCATAGTTACCGCCCATTTTTTTGACATAGACGGTCGAGGTCAGGATGACCAGAATGGCGGCTACCATAAAGAGCTGTTTAAAGAATACGGCGAAATCATCGATGATAAACATACCGTCCATCACACTGGTATTCTGTCCGTAGCTTCCGAAGCTGTATACGAAGATCACAGCAAGCCCCACGGCAATGACGTAACCAAGCCTATGCCGTTTTTCTTTGGTCAGGAACAAGCCGACAGCCAGGACCACCAGTCCAAGGAGTACAGTTGCAATTTCAGTGGTAAATAAAGACACGTTAATATTCATTACAGCGTACCTCCTATCTGGGAACCGGCCTCGACCAGTTTTTCAGCAATAGGCTCTATTCCTGAATTGACCATATCCATCAATAACGATGGGAACAAACCGAAGATTACGGTGAATGCGACCAGAACGATGACCGGAATCATATAGGAGCCTTTGATATCCATTTTTCCGTCCCATTCTGTCTTGCGTGGTCCAAACAGTACATTGGCTGCCATTCTCAGGACATAGACGGCTCCAATAATAATTCCCGTCAGGGCCAGAATCGCAGGAATCCTGATGGCAGGTTCGCTGAAAGCGCCCATAAATACGGTGAACTCAGGAACGAACGTGATTAAGCCCGGCAGTCCGGCCGAAGCCATCGTCGCTACTAGGAACACACCGGCTAGACGGGGCATCTGATGTGCAATCCCTCCGAGATCAGGGATATGTCTGGTTTTCGTTTCAGCATAGATATAGCCGACGACCGAGAAGAACAGCGCTGCCATTACACCATGCGCGAACATATTGGCAACCGCACCGTTCAAACCGATCACATTAAGCGATGCGATACCGATCAGTACGAAACCCATATGGCTCACGCTGGAATATCCGACGACATATTTCATGTCTTTTTGGGCCAGGCTGATGAACGCCGCGTAAAGCACGTTGCAGACAGCCAGGATCGCAATCAGCGGTGCCCAGAATTTAGCACCAAGCGGGAAGATAAAGATACCGATCCGGATAAGACCATAGCCGCCAATCTTTTTCAGAACACCGGCGTGAATCATGGAAACCGCAGTCGGCGCACCGGCATATCCGTCCGGGGACCATGAGTGGAACGGGAACATCGAGATCAGGGACGTAAAGCCCAGCGCCATCAAGCCAAAGATCGCAATCTGAAGATTTCTAGAGAAGTTCAGTGTCGCGAGCTTTTCAATATCAAAGGTCGGCGTTCCGAGCATATTGCCGGCCAATACATACATCCAAATCAGTCCGGCCAGAAGAAAGGCGCTTCCGATCAGTAGATAGATCGTCAGTTTCATACCGGCGTATTCTTTATTGACATCTTTGGTTTTGCTGCCGCTTCCCCAGATGATCACCATGATGTAAATCGGAATGACCACCACTTCATAGAACAAGAAGAAGATAAACAGGTCTCTGGCAATAAAAGTTCCCATGACACCGGCAATCAGGATCAGCAGCAGGATATAGAACTCTTTGGCTCTTTTCTCGATACTCCACGAACGGGAAAACACTGCTGAAAAGCCAATAACGTTGGTCAACAGCAGGAGCGGCAGGCTCAGGCCGTCGACCCCGAGCGAGTAGACAACGCCCAAATCCGTAATGAATGGAATGTCTTCTGTAAATGCAAATCCGCCGACAGCCAGGTTCTGCGTGTAGTAAATGTAATACACGAAAATGGATAGTGCCAGGGAAATGAACGTGGTGATACCGGCAACAGCTTTAATCGCATCGGATTTTTCTTTCGGAATAAAGACACTGATCAGCGCACCAATGATGGGTGCCAGTAAAATGGTGGTTAAGACAGGAAAATTCATTACTTGACACCTCCCAGCAGCCCAATATTTAGTTGACTGAAGTCTGCAGTCGTTAAAATCATGATCAGGACAATCACACCGACAAAGAAGACCATCGCATAGTGCTGAAGGTTTCCTGTATTAACTCTGCGGACAGCGTCACCCGAATCCCGGGTAAGACGTGCCAGACCATTGACAATGCCGTCGACGACAACCACATCGACCCACCACAAAATCCGGCCAAATCCATCGATGATGTGATGAATAACCCAGAGGTAAAACTCATCAATATAGTACTTATTCAGCGAAAGCTTGTACAGGAACGGTATCTTTTGGGCTACGGCTTCGGCTGAGAATGCCTTCTTCAGATAGAACAGTGCAGCCGTTCCAATTCCGATCAACGCCAACGCTGTCGACAGGATAATCAGGAACCAGTTGGCCTCCACCTCGTGGAAATGACCCAACCGGACGAAATAACCGAAAGCCTGCCCTTCTCCAAGTCCCGGCCAGCCTACCCAGCCACCGGCCAGAGAAAATACGGCAAGAATGATCAGTGGGATCGTCATGGTCTTCGGTGCTTCATGTGGATGGGCCTCGTGGCTTCTCAGTTCGCCATGGAAGCAGATGAAGAACATTCTGAACATATAAAATGCCGTCAGTAGGGCCGTCAACGCTGCCAGAATAAACAGGACCGTGTAGACGCCCTGGAACGGACCGGCAGCATGTCCCGATAACGACGAAGCAGCATAGGTGACTTCCAGGATCAGGTCCTTACTGAAGAAGCCGGCAAACGGAAAGATACCGGAAATGGCCAGGCAGCCAACCAGCATGGTCCAGTAAGTAACCGGCATGTATTTTTTCAAACCGCCGTATTTCGCAATGCTGGCTTCGTTGTGCATTGCATGAAGCACAGCGCCTGCGCACAGGAAGAGCAGCGCTTTGAAGAAAGCGTGGGTGAACAAATGAAACATACTGGCGGTAAGGCTTCCTGCTCCGAGGGCCAGCATCATATAGCCAAGCTGGGAAACCGTCGAGTAAGCCAGGATCTTTTTCATCTCGGTCTGCGTTAACGCAATGGTGGCAGCAAAGATAGCGGTAAAGCCACCGATAATCGCCACAAAGACCATTGCCGTAGGAAGCGTAATGAACAGCGTAAGCGTTCTGCCAACCAGATAGACCCCTGCGACAACCATAGTTGCCGCATGGATCAAAGCACTGACAGGTGTAGGGCCTTCCATGGCGTCGGGAAGCCAAACATGGAACGGGAACTGACCGGATTTGGCCATAGGTCCGAGGAACAGCACGATCGCGATTGCCGTCATCGCACCAGCCGAAAGGGTCGTGTACTGCGCAAAATTCGGGATCATTTCAGCGAGTTCCTGCAGATCAAGCGTTCCAAAGTTCACCTGAAGTAAAATAATGCCCAGCAGCAGGCCAAAGTCACCTGCCCGGCAGGTAATGAAAGCTTTTTTCGCTGCTTCACGCGCTGAATTTCTTTCGTACCAGAAACCAATCAGCAGATACGAACACAGGCCAACAAGTTCCCAGAATACAAACATTTGCAGAAGATTCGGTGCAATGACCAGCCCCAGCATCGAGGCGGCAAAGAGCGAAAGATAGGAATAAAAACGGGAAAACCCAGGATCTCCGTACATATAGCCAAGAGAGTAAATCTGAACTAAAGATGCGACCAGCGTCACCACGAAAAGCATCATGGCCGAGGTCGGATCGATCTGTGTTCCTACGTCGATCGCCAGTCCATGCATACTGAACCAGGTAACAACGACTTTTAAAGGATGTTCTATTAAGAATTCGCCGCGTTGAAATACGCCTATTCCAATAGCAACCGACAGTACAAACGATACAAGGATGCCCAGAATGGAAATGAAAGCGCTTAGCTTTTGCGAGGGTTTCGTCACAAAGACGATCAGAGCAAAGGCCAACGCCGGCAACAACGGAATCAACCAGGCGTTATTCAGAGCAAAATCAATCATTATAGTAAATTACACCTGCCTTTATCTTGAATTAAGACTACCATTTCATCGAATCGATATCATCCGCTTCAACCGACTTGTGCTGGCGGTAGACAGAAATAATCAAGGCCAAGCCTACCGATACTTCCGCCGCTGCCAAGGCGATCACAAAGAGTGCAAAGACGTGGCCGTGCAGAGCCGGAGCGGTGGTATATCTGTTGAAAGCAACAAGATTGATGTTGACTGAACTCAGCATGATTTCCATTCCCATGAGGATCGCAATCAGGTTTCTTTTGGCCAGAACACTGAAAAGTCCGATGAAGAAAAGAGTTCCGCTAAGAATCAGAAAATGCGGCAATCCAATATTGAATAAAAAATGGATGATACTACTCATGAGGACTTTTTCACCTCTTTCACAATAACAATCGCGCCGAGCATGGCCACCAGCAACAGTACTGCGGTCACTTCAAACGCAACGACGTATTTTGTCAGCATCAGATTGGCAATTTCCTTCGCTGTTGACTCCGGAGCTGTCATAGTCTTCAACGGCCACTTCGTTGTCAGGACCATGACTGCATTCACAACAATCATGATCAGCGAGAGCAGCGCTCCCGGAACCAGGTTCCTGGAGAACAAGTTTGTCGATTTCATATCCCCGCGTATGGTAAACATGATCGCAAAGACAACAAATATCGTGATCGCCCCGGCATAAATCAGAACCTGGGTGGCGGCCAGAAAATCAGCATGCAGCAGAACAAAAACCCCTGCAATACCCAAAAATGCTACCAGCATTAAAAGCGCACTGTGAAAGATATTTTTGCTGATGACCATCATAAGTGCCGAACCGAGGGTAACGATGGCAATTACGTAAAACATCACTGTAAAGCCCATCTACGCTTCACTCCTTTCAGCCTGAACCGACTGAGGCTCGGCTTTATAGAGGATTCTGTTAAGATCTTCCCGGAAGAAGACCGTCTGTTCAAAAGCTTGCGTATTGTACAAAGCATCTTGAGGACAGGCCTCAACACAAAATCCGCAGAAAATACAGCTTTCCATCAGCATACGATACTGAGCCAGCTTTCTTTTGTTGTTCTCATCCTTATAGCTTTCAATCGAGATAATCCCGTTGGGACAGGCGTTGACGCAAAGTCCGCATGCCGTACATTTATCCGGGGTCAGTTCAAACCATCCCCGGGAACGCTTCGGCAGGTTAGGCTTTTGCTCCGGGTACATCTCCGTGACTTTCTTTTTGAAAAAGTGTCTGATTGATATGCTTAAGCCTTTTAAAAGTCCTTGTCCGTACACGATTTCACCACCTTAACCTGCAATCATCCGGTAGACGTAAACGCCAATGCCGGTGATCACAATATTAAATAAAGTAAGCGGGATCAGGAATTTCCAGCCGATATGCATCAAATGCTCGACTTTTACCCTGACAAATGTCCATCTGACCCACATGAACAGGAAAATCATCAAGTAAATTTTAATCATCATCCAGATGAATCCCGGTATGAAGGTCAAGCCAAACGGTGCATTCCAGCCGCCGAGGAACACAACGGCTGCAATCGCCGAGACCGCAACCAGATGGGTATATTCAGCGACCATAAACAACGCATAGCGGATACCCGAATACTCGACGAAGTATCCCGCAACCAACTCCTGCTCCCCTTCCGCCAAGTCGAACGGTCCACGGTTTGTTTCCGCGATGGAACAAACAAAATAAGCGAAGAAGGCAAGAATCTGCGGAAAGACAAACCAGACGTTTTTCTGGGCATCGACAATCTCGGTAAGGCTTAAGCTTCCGGTGATCATGACGATGCCGAGCAAAGAAAAGGCCAGCGGAATTTCATAGCTGATCATCTGAGCAGCCGTTCTCATCCCGCCGAGCAGCGCGTATTTATTATTCGAAGCAAAACCGGCCATGACAAAGGCAATCGTTCCTGTAGAACCAATCGCAATAAAGTACAGTAGTCCGACATTCAAATCTTCCAGGATCATGCCTTTGCCAAGAGGAATAACGGCCCAGCCCATAATTGCCGTAAGGAATGCGCAGATACTGGCAATCTTAAATACCGGTCTGTCCACGTTTTCGGGAATGATATCCTCTTTCCCGAGCATTTTGACAATATCAACCGGGAACTGCAGAAAACCTGCAGGTCCAAGGCGGTTAGGGCCGACGCGGTCAGCGTAAAAAGCAGCAAACTTACGTTCCAGCCAGACCAGAACAATTAGGTTCGTTAGCACAAAGATAATGACAATTAAAACCAGAATGGTTTTAATCAATATTTCAGCAGGCAATGCCGGTATTCCAATCCCAACAAGCCACTGTCTGAACATATCGACCCAAACAAGAAATAGTACCATATTTTCCTCCATCTTCTGAATTCTTGTTTCTGTCTGTTAGCGGTCAATTTCTCCCAACACAATGTCTAAGGAAGCAAAAGCAACCACTGCATCCTGCAGATGCAAACCGACAGCCATTTCTTCAAAAATTGCCACATTCACAAAACAGGGAGAACAAATCCTTAAACGGTAAGGTTTGGCTGTACCATCACTCACAATATGGAAACCAAGATGCCCTTTGGAATGCTCGATACGGTGATAGACTTCTCCGGCAGGAGGTTTAATTATTTTCGGGACCTTGGCCAGAACTGGACCTTCCGGAATTTCTCTATAAGCCTGTTCTAAAATTTTGACGCTTTCAGCCATCTCTTCCATACGAACAATATAACGATCAAACGTATCCCCAGTCTGACGGACCGGCACATTGAATTTGAAACGGTCATAAATTCCGTAGGGCTCGTCCCGGCGCAGGTCATAATCAATGCCTGAAGCCCTGGCCGAAGGACCGGATATCCCGTAAATCAAAGCTTTTTCGCGGGAAAGCGGGGCAACCCCCTTTGTACGGGCCTGGAATATCTCATTGCCTGTTAAAATACCGTGGTACTCTTCCATGCATTTCGGCATGATATCGAGCAGTTTGCGCAGGGCAGGCATAAATTCTTCGTTCAGATCAGCAGCAACGCCACCAAACCGCATATAATTCGGCATCATGCGGCTACCGGTTGCCATTTCAAATAAATCTAGAATTGTGTCTCTCTCGCGGAACCCATAAGTCCAAGGTGTGAAACCGGCCATGTCCAGCGCCATCGAGGAATAAAATACCAGGTGGCTGGCAATACGCTGAAGTTCCGCCATCATCACCCGGATATATTCAGCCCGTTCAGGAACCTGATCGGAAATACCCATCAATTTTTCCACCGCACGGACATAAGCCTCTTCATTCAATATGCCTGAAACATAGTCCAGCCGTCCGTTGTACGGAATAAACTGGGTATAGGTGCGGGACTCCGCTAATTTTTCAATGCCGCGGTGCAGATAACCGATATGGTTCACGCACTTGGTAATATATTCGCCCTGCATCGTGAACACACCGCGATACACCCCGTGCGTACTGGGGTGCTGAGGACCAAAGTTTAAGTTCATCTCCTGGGTTCTTATGTCATTCATTCTTACACCTCAAATTCTGTTTCGCATTTTGGTGTTTAATCAGCCTGCTGCGTAAAATCTTTGCGCAAAGGATGTCCGGCAAAGTCCTCCGGCAGCAGAATTCTTCTGAGATCAGGATGATCATTAAATAGAATCCCCATCAAATCGAAAACTTCCCTTTCGTGTACCTGAGCCGCTTTCCAGACAGAACTGACCGACGGTACCCAGCAGGGATTCTCTTTGCTTATTTCCACTTTTACAGTCAAATAATGCTTATGCTCAATCGAAAACAGGTGATAGATCACAGTGAAGTTTTCCGGATAATCCACAGAGCTCAGATTCATCAGAACATCGAATTTGTACTGTGGATTTTCCCTAAGTTTCTGCATGGTCTCCACAAGCTTCAAGCGGGGTACTTTTATGGAAGCTTCCGTATTGTCCTCAAAGACTTCCGCTTGCGCATCCATCTTCTCATTAAGAAAGGCAACCAGCGCTTGACGATCAATCTTTTTATCCATTCTGCATGATCCTCTCCTTGTTGTTCTCAGCGAACTTTCTGGGATTCGTCACTTTTTTCCGCAGCTCGAGAAGTCCGTAGAACAGTGCTTCCGGTCTCGGCGGACAGCCCGGTACGTAGACATCTACCGGCAAGAACGTATCGGCTCCTTTCACAACACTATAGGAGTCTTTGAACGGACCACCGCTGATCGCGCAACTGCCCATTGCCAGCACGTATTTCGGTTCGGCCATTTGTTCATACAGTCGGGCAACAATCGGTTCCATTTTTTTCGTGACTGTGCCCGCGATAATCAGAAGGTCGCACTGACGCGGCGAAGGTCTGAATACTTCGGACCCGAAACGCGCGATGTCATAGCGGGCATCTCCGGCCGCCATCATTTCAAACGCACAGCAGGCCAGACCGAACGTCAGCGGCCAGAAGGACCGGGAGCGGCACCAGTTCAGCGCATCTTCGATCTTGCACATGATAATATTGTTTGGCATCTCATATTCCGGCACTTCAACTTTATAGTTTTTCTTAACTACATCCATTCCAGAGCGCCCTCCTTCCAAGCATAGGCAAAGCCAAGAATGAGAATCGCAATGAAGATCACCATCTCAACAATAGCAAACAAGCCCAGATTTTGGAATAACATGGCCCAAGGATAGAGGAAAATTGTTTCAACATCAAAAACCACAAAAATTAAAGCATACATAAAGTAACTAATTTTGAAACGAATCCACGTATCCCCCTGGGTATCAAGGCCACACTCGTAAGTCAACAATTTTGCCTTGGTTGGATTGCTAGGACAGAGCAGCCTCTGAACCACCAGCAGAATTACTGGGAATACAATTCCCCACGCTAAAATTACTGCGATCCCTGCGTAGTTAATTAACATTGTCTACCCCCTCTATATATAAATGAAAATGAATTTAGATTCTCACCAGAGAATTATTGCAAGATGCGTGCCAGAAGTATCCGACACTCAACTTATAAAAATAAAGGCCCAAATACAGGCTTTTTCTCAAATTGTTAAAGCCTGGTAAAAACAAAATATCATTCCGAAAAATTCATAAGTGTACAATTTATTTTCAATTTGATCAATTGAAACAAAAAAGAGATGGTAATCTCAGTCTTTATTATACCATCCCTCTCCTATGATCTCATTATCAACTATTAAGAATAAAAAACCTTAGGTCTATTTTGTTTTCCAAAGCCCATGCAGATTGCAGTATTCCCTGACCTCGAGAACGGCTGCAATATCTACTGGGAAAAAAGCCTCAGGCTTCTGTCCTGGTTTTAGCTCGGCACGACAGATTTTATCTGCAGTCAGAACTTCAATAAACTGAATAAAATGTTTTTCTTCCATGGGGTGCTCAATGCTGCCAACCGTTACTTTAATGCCCTTTTCTGTTGGCTGGACCATCGGAAGATGTTTTTCCAAACCCATATCTTCTGAACGTCCCTCAAGCTTTTCCATGGGCTGACCGCAGCATACCAAGGCCGGGGCCCCTGTGTGAACAATCTCCACAACATTGCCACAGACGTTGCACTTGTAGATCTCTCTTAAATTCGTCATAGGATATTTCCCTCCAATTTCTCTTTCATTTCTTCCAGTTGATCCTCTTCCGGAATATATTGGATCCTGATATTTTCCAGGGTTTCAAAACCGCAGTCCTTCAGATACTGCTCGACTTGCCCGATACTCTGGCCGCTCCAGCCATAAGAACCGAACGCCAGTCCAATTCTGTCTTTCGGAGCCAGACCCTTAAGATAGGTTAAGAAACTGGCTACACTCGGCATCAAATTATTATTCAGGGTCGGTGAGCCGACGCAGATATATTTTGCTGTGATCACTTCAGTCATAATATCTGAAATATGGTTATTTTTTAGATCCATAAACCGGACGTTATAGCCCTTTTTCTCAAATACATCGCTGATGCTCTCCGCAATGATCTCCGTTGCGTTCCACATCGTGTCATAGACGATCACGGCCTTTTTCTCCGTGGCATTCGTGGACCATTTTTGATACTCACTAAGAATTGCCGGGATGTTGGAGCGCCAGATCAGTCCATGGCTGGTCGCAATTACCTCAACATCCAGTCCGCCTAAGGTTCCTAAAGCTTTTTGGACCTGACCGCCGTACGGCAGGACAATATTCGCGTAATATTTCCTGGCTTCTTCCAGGATGACCCCAAGCTGGAGTTCATCATCAAATCTCTCGGTTGAAGCAATATGCTGGCCGAAAGCATCATTCGAGAACAGAATTTTATCTTCCTCAAGGTAGGTCACCATATTATCCGGCCAGTGTACCATTGGGGTCTGGACGAAAGTTAGATTCCTCTTGCCGATATTCAGGACATCTCCTGATTTGACAATCCGATAGTTCCAGTCTTCCTGGAAATGCGCCTTGAGCCCTTTTTCCCCATTGGGGGACGTGACCAGGGTTGCCTTGGCGGCAATCTCCATGATTTCCGGCAAGCTTCCTGAATGATCCTGCTCGACATGATTGGAGATAACATAATCAATATCTGCTGGGTCAATTACGTCCGAAATCCGTTCCAGCATTTCGTCAAAAAGGTAATGTTTTACCGTATCAATTAATGTAATTTTCTCATCAATGATCAGATAGGCATTATATGTACTGCCCCTTTGAGTCAGATACCCATGAAAATTTCTGATGTTCCAGTCAATTCCGCCTACCCAGTATACATTCTCCTTAATTTGAATTGCTTTTATAGGAATCACCTCATATCTTTGTCTTGATATTCCCTTCCTGGAATTCACATTTATTGATTATTTTTTCTTAAAACTAGTTTATAATATTTTTATTATTTTTTCAATATCTTATTTATTAGGAATCATTATAACATAAAGTTATTTTTAGTCATTAGGCAAATTATTCAGTGAAAAAAGGAAATCATCACGCCCTTCAAGAATATATCTTCAAATACAATGGAAGACTCTATTTTTGCATGACAAAGGAGGATGAACACATGTCTTGTTTTAATCTTATGGCTGTAGCTGTTAACCATAGGGCGAAAAATGCTGCCGAAGTACAGGGCGTCTTGACAAAATATGGTTGTTTGATCACCGTAAGACTAGGTCTTCATGAGGGCGGTAATGTATGTTCGGACTCAGGGTTAATCATTCTTCAGCTTTCCGGTACTCCCGAACAAACAGAATCTTTTGCTGGAGATTTGAACTCGATTCCCGGCGTCAACGCCAAATTTATCGAGATCTGCACCGAGTAAGAAACCTACTTTTAATCTTTTGTCATTTTTTACTTTTTTACAAATTATGCTAAATTATTTACACCTTTTGTAATCAGATAAAGATACGAATACTACGATAGAGTCGAAAAGGAGGTATCATTTATGTCGAAAACCCAAGTAAGCGAATTATTAAAAATTCTTGACAGAGAAATTATGACAAAAAAAATACTCTCCGAACTGAATAATTATATCAATTTGAAAGACTCAATCATTGCGGTTATGAAGCATTTAAAGCAGATCACTAATTGTGACGCTATCGGTATTCGCATATATGATGGCAAAGATTATCCCTTTTATGCCTGCGAAGGCTTGCCTGAGATGCGAATTTCTGAAGAACCACCCCTGTGTTCCGTAAACCCTGAACTCAAAATCCTGAAGCTCTCTCAGGATGAATTCTGGTCTACAAAGTGTGTCTGCATGGATGTTATCCACGGAAAAGCAGACAGGAACATTCCTTTTTTCACTTCTCTGGGAAGCTTCTGGGCCAATGATCTGCCTTCTGTCCTTAAAACCAAGGATAAACATTGTATTGCGGCTGGCTTTAAATCTGTGGCTTTGATCCGTATCATGGCCAGGGATAACTGTATCGGTCTGATTCAGTTGTTGTGCAAGTCAGCGCCGTTTTATCTTGATATGATTCTTTACCTCGAAATGGTAGGGACCTACATCGGCATGGCTATCAACAACAGTCTGACCTATGCCCGTATGAAGGAAGCCTACGATTCTCTGAATCAGCTCATCCCGATATGTTCAAGCTGCAAAAAAATTAATACGGAAGAAGAAAATTGGATCACAATTGAAGAATACCTATTCCAGCAGACTGGTTCTGAATTCACCCATACTATTTGCCCTGAGTGCATTGAAAAATTGTATCCTGCGCTCTATCATAAACTCAAGGAAAAGGAAAATAAAGAAGAAGCGTTTAAAGCTATGTAATTACAATACCATTATGAAGGTAAGTCTGAGGACCACAATAGCCGCGTGCCACGGATGGCACAATACAAAAAGCCGCGCTCCGCATCGTGCTCCGCTCACAGCGGAACTGTGGCCCCCAGACTGATATCATAGGATAACTTGCTGAAAGCCCAGAGATTTTGGAATGTTAGCGAGGATTCCTGTTCAAATCTACACTACCCAAAAAAGAAAGACATCATATGAAATGACATCTTTCTTTAGCCAAGCTTAGTTACCGTATAATGTTTAATAGTTCTGTGCAATCACTTCAAAGTACGCTTGCGGGTGGTCACAAACCGGGCAGGTCTCAGGCGCTTCAGTCCCTACATGAATATGTCCGCAATTACGGCATTTCCAGGCCGTATTTTGTTTTTTTGCAAATACTTCCTTGTTCTGCAGATTCAGCAACAGCTGTTTGTATCTTTCCTCATGTTCTTTTTCTATTTTTCCAACGCCGTCGAATAATGCGGCAATGTCATCAAATCCTTCTTCTCTGGCCTCTTCCGCCATTCTGGCGTACATGCTGGTCCATTCTTCTCTTTCCCCTGCGGCAGCTGCGACCAGATTTTCCGTCGTGCAGCCAATTCCCTGGAGTTTCTTAAACCAAATCTTCGCATGTTCTTTTTCATTTTCTGCTGTCTCTAAAAAGATGGCGGCAATCTGCTCGTAACCCTCTTTCTTGGCAGCAGATGCGAAATAGGTATATTTGTTTCTCGCCTGTGATTCTCCGGCAAAAGCCTCCATTAAATTTTTCTCTGTCTTTGAACCTTTTAAATCTTTCATTTCATTACTCCTCTCTAACTTTTTCAACTGGCGCCAAGTACCTTGTCAACTCAGCGGGAACATGTAGATTTGGACTGATATGGTGCTAGACAATTGATCTAATATTTGAGGACCTAGAAAAAATTTTAAATGATTCAAAACAATTTTGCAATAGTTTTTTATAATAATTATCAATTTAATATGATTATTTATACCACGTAATTCTTCAACACACCTATCTTCTCAATATGAGCTTCTACCCTGTCTCCAGGGTTCATTGCTCCGATCCCGCCAGGTGTTCCGGTCATAATAACGTCGCCTGGCAGCAAGGTCATGATTGCCGACAGATATTCCACGAGCTCAAAACATCTGAAAACCAGATTCTTTGTGTTGGAGTTTTGGCGTACTTTCCCGTTCAGGGTAAGCTTGACGGCCAAGTTGTCAGGATTAGCGATATCAGTCTCAATCCATGGTCCCAGCGGACAAAATGTATCAAAACCTTTTGCTCTTGACCATTGACCGTCTTTATTTTGAAGATCCCTGGCAGTCACATCATTTCCGACCGTATAACCAAAGATATATTCAACGGCTTTGCTTTGCGCCACATTTTTTGCTTTTTTGCCAATCACGATCGCCAGCTCCGCTTCATAATGCAGGTTTTGCGTTTGAGGCGGATAGACAATATTCTCTTCAGGTCCAATCACACTCGTAGAAGGCTTAAGAAACAGCAAAGGTTCCGCAGGAATGGGCTTGCCAAATTCAATCGCATGATCCCGGTAATTCAATCCGACACATAATACCTTGGACGGTTCAACAGGTGCCAGAAGATGCACATCTTCCAGCGAACATATCCGGTCCGTTACCTCATAAACTCCAAAAATATCCCCTTTGACATAGCGGATCATCTGACCTGTCAATACGCCGTACCTAACCTGGTTTTCTGCATCCGTGAATCTAAGAAATTTCATGCGTCTTTACTCCCCTCTATGATTGCCTTAACCCATGACATACCGGTAAATAAAAAGATAATGCACGATACTCCCTGCTAATATAAAAAGATGAAATATTTCATGGAACCCAAACTTTCCCAGTCTGATCCGCTGAGGTTTCACAGCATAAAAAACCGATCCGACAGAATATAACAGTCCTCCTAAGATTAGAAGAAATAAGCCCTGGCCAGGCATAGCCAGAGAAATTGGGTAAATAAAGAATACGGCAATCCAGCCCAGAAGCAAATAAAAAGCGGTATATAACCAGCGGGGAGCATTGAACCAGACAAGCTTTAAGACGATCCCTAAAACGGCCAGCGTCCAGATCCCGATCAGCAAGCCCATTCCCAGTGCACCCTGCAATGTGATCAGACAAATCGGCGTATATGTACCTGCGATCAGAACATAGATCATACAATGATCGATTTTTCGCAGCGTACGGATGACCTGTGCGCTGGAGACTACCCAGTGATAGATCATCGAAGCAGAATAAAGCAGAATAAGACTCCCCCCAAAGACCAGGGCAGAACCCAAATAGGCCATACTGTCATGTTCCAGCGACCGCAGTAGAAGCAGAACCAGCCCGGAAAGCGAAAGTACAGCCCCGAGCATATGGGACATTGAATTGATCGGTTCCCGAATTCTTAAAAACATTTCTTACACTCCCGCTGAAGATTTATTCTGGTATAGAATGTCAAAAACTGTGTAGATACAAAATGAGGCGGGAAACCCGCCTCATTTTTTATTTTTGCAGTGACTTTGGTGTCTTTGGCTGATACGCCCAAAAACCACAGGCAAAGACAGAACTTGCAGTAGCGAGGAGTACGAGCATGGACGCCATCAGTGTGTAGAGAATTTTCTTCATGTTGTTATCCCCCTTTTTTTATTAAATACAGGCAGAAGGGTCATCGTCTGGAAAACGATCCCCAATACTGCACTGGTATTTACCAGGAAGTTATTACTGACTAACACTACACCAATCGTCAGGATAACGAAACCTATGGAAATAATCTTAAGTTTTCTTCTGAAATTTTGAGAGTGAATAGGTTTGGCCTCACAGTCCACCGGAGCAAGAATAGCAACTAGGGCTAAAGAAAACAGTAAAACGGCCAGGAGAACACCGGAACTCTGGAAACCGTAGTTAACAATTTCCTTGGCAATAACACCAAGACTAGAATAAACTACCGCCCCAAAAGCCAGACACTTTAGCGGCGTATCGAAATGAGCCCCACCGGATACTCTCCGTAGAAATCCCCCGAAAACAGCAGCGATGACCGTGGGTACCAAGGCTTTAAAAAGAAAGGCCATTCCCATTATTGCCAGAAAACCCAGCACTGTTAAAACAAGTGACTCAATACCATAAGCTACGATTTCTTTTTTATCGTTATCAAAATCCAGTTCAGCTGTCATATTACGGGAAATACGCTCGCTGATTTGAGAGAGATCCATTTTCTTCCCCCCTGGTATACTTATCTTCTAACATGTTTTTTTACTTTTAAAATGATTAAACTCGCTATGAATAAAACAAATACTTGAGGTAAAGTAATAAATATCCTTAATCCAACATCTGTGTTTAGCATCTCAGCTGAAACGTGAAATAATGGCATTAACAAAGCTAAACAAACTGTCTCACTAATAATTAAGGCTAAAAAGCTAAGAAGGCTTGCTACCAAACCAGCATAAAAATTACTCTTACCCCAAACAAACAAAAGAACAAATAAAAAGACCAACATAATCACAGTGTGTAAGCCAAACAGAATTGAAAAAACCCGAAGTAAATAAGAGGTCAAAGCCAAAATTATCCCCATGGAAACAATTTTTTTCCAAGCAAAAGGCATGTCTGCAATAATATAGGCTAAAGTGACAACAGCGATCTGCTCCGGTATTCCTTGCAAAATGAGTGCTATTATCGGAATTTTCATTGATTTCCTCCTTTGGCATTATATGCATCTAAATTCTACAGCTTTGGTATTTTCCCTTTATTAATCTCAAAAATATTTCATAAGTCCTATAGTTTTTTGTAGTCCGGCAACTCAATCGTTAGATCTGTTCATTTTCATTATTGCTATAATTATTAAGCGGGAAAGTAATAAAAAATGTGGTCCCCTCCTCTCCTGTCAAAAATTCAAGCCTGGCTTGATGTCTGCGCACAATACCTAAAGAAATCGCAAGGCCTAAGCCTGTCCCATTCTCTTTCGTCGTAACGAACGGTGTACCCAGAGTATCCTGAACACTCTGGGGAATCCCTTTACCATGGTCTTGGATTGCCAGAACGACCCCTTCCTGAACCTGGTACGTTTTGATGTAGACCTTTCCCTTCGTAGCAGTCTCTTCCAGAGCATTTCGGACTAAATTAAGGATAAGTTGTTTAATCTCTGACTCATTGAGATCAATGCTTGGAATATCATTCAATTCCAAAAGCAGCTCTTTGCCTGAACTATTCGCATCAGCCTGCAGCATTGGGTACAACCGGTTAATAATGTTGTTGATATTCTCCTCTTTTGTTCCTTCAGCACTAACTTTGGCCACAGATAGAAAATCGGTAAGGATCTCATTGGCTCTGTCAATCTCCGTAATCATCAGATCCATGTATTCTATCTTAAGTTCCGAATCAGACTGGCCCTCCAGCAGTTGCAGAAAGCCCCTGACCGTACTCAGCGGATTTCTGACTTCATGGCTGATCCCTGCCGCCATTTGTCCGATCAGGTTGAGCCGCTCTAGACGCTGCATTTCTCTGTCTCTTTGTTTCAGCTCAGTGATATTCCTGACAAAAACTGTGAGGCCTTGTTTAAACGGGTAGGCATGATACTGAAAATATTTATTTTCCGGAGAGATATATTCCTCCCAATGCAGAGAGATATTCTCTTCTAAAGCCCGTTTCAGGTTGACATGCGTTGCAGAATCAGCTAACACACTGTAAACGTCCCAAATATTTCTTCCAATCAGGTCTTCAAGATCGTGTCCCATGTTTCTCTTCATCTCTTTATTGACATAGGTAATGCACCACTCTCTGTCCAAAGCAAAGAATCCGTCACCAATGCCCTCCATGATGGTCAGGAGTTTGTCATTAGAGCTTTCCAATTCGATATTCAATTGATACAAGTTTTCCAGGTGATTTCTGATCTCTTCAAATACCGGTTGAAGTTCCGGCAGCCTTTCCAGGTCCTCCACGTTTTCCAGACTGTTGCTTTTTATTGTATGGGCAAAGGACTCCAATGAAGCCTTGATTCTGACAATATTCTTTTTAATAATGGCCAGAACAATGATCCAGAGAATAATGCTTGGGATCAGCACTTTAGCATATTTAAACGATGACAGATAAAAGATATTATTGGTTCCCATCTCGGCCCAGGTGTAACCAATCACTGTATTCTTGTAATAAGATGGTATCGCAACCGCAACAATGCCTTGACCATTCCAATCAATGACGCCCGTTTGATTGACAAATTTCATAGTCCCGGATTGAAAAATCTTAGCGGAGATCCCAGCATCAAAGTGATTCGTAGCGACAGATTCCACACTAGGTGCAAAAATAATATTCTGATCCATTTCCTTGTCAAAATAACCTATACGGATATTGGAATACTTCGCGGAAAGGTCAGCAATATCTTGTCCGAGCAACGTATTGATTTTTACTATCTTTTCTTCTGCTGAAAGATTGTCATTATTCTTATAAAGCTGGATATCCGTATATTGCGCCTGGATTTGATTTTCTAAAACTGATGCTACACCCATCAGTTCAAACTCCTTCTTTAAAACCTCTTCATTCCAGTAAATATTTGTAATAAAAAAATACAAGATAAGAAAGATACAGAACATAAGCAAAGTTATCTTAATCATCGTCGACTGAATAATTGATTTACTGAATCCCATTTTTCTACCTCTTTCCACAAATGCCAATAACGTTTCAAAATATGCTCACTTGTGTAAACAGCTAATTATATATTACTTGTTGATATTACTTTCCATTATTTCAGAACTTTGGCATTAATTCAATAAGTTTCTTAAGAATAAGAAGCAAGAAACTGCAAATAATAACAGAAAAAAGTAACAAAGGAAGTATTTATATGGGATATTTTACAATAAAAAGTAGGAATTGGTCTACAAAATTATTCTGCTTTTTTATTATTTCTTTATTGTTGTTTCCGGGATGCAGCATGCTGAATAAAATTACAGGCAAGCAGCCCGAAGAATCGGTAAAGTCCGAAACAGTCCCTAAACAGCTCGAAGACATCGAGTCATCGATCGAAAAAATCTTTAGCGTTTTAAAAGGGCCATCCCTCATGGCGGAAGAAACAAAAGACCAGAATGAACAGACACAAGCCGGTGGACAGAATCAAGCAGGTAGTCAGAGCCAAACGAACGGTAAGAGTCAAACCGAAGGAGGCAGTCAGCAGAAAGAGCAGTCGGGACAGGACACCTCCGGACAGGCAAAGACGACGAATCAGACCCCGGATCCGTTACAGCAGGCAGCACTCGAAATTAGCCAGCTCCATAATCTCTGGAATGAAGTTATGCCTAAAATCAATCAAAAAGGCGCTGCCAAAAAACTCATCGAGAATTTCAGCGATGCCCTGAATACTCTTACAGAATCCGTGATTACCAAAGACAAAATGAAAATCATGATGGCCTTAAATGCCCTATATGAGAAGATTCCGGATATTTATGCGCTTTATCAAACCAATACTTCTCCTCAAATCAAGAATATCATCTATTTCAGCCGAAGCTCCATTTTGTTCGCCGAGTCTAAAGACTGGGAAAAAGCATCAGCGGCGATCAAAGAGCTTAAATCATCCTGGGCCATGTTCAATAACGCGCTGGAAGGAAAACAGCAGGATGATTCCAGCAAGCTTGACCTGTCCATTCTGGAGCTCGAAAAAGTAGTTCAGGAAAAAAATACGCAGCTGGTGCAAATCAAAGGGAAAATTACGTTGGCCAATATTGCCGCACTCGAAAAGTCCTTGCAGGCAGCAGAGCAGAGCAAAAAGCAAAAGAAATAAACAAAACCCGTCGACAATAAATGGGTTTTAGAAGGCACCCTTCATATGTCTCCTCACGCTTAAGATCTAATAATTGGCGTATCCATTTGCGTTGCAAACAGGTTCCTCATCCCGCTGAAGCTTCCACGGGTTGAGATCCAAAGCAATATAGGCTTGTTTCAATCGTTTTGTATTCTGCTATTTTAACAAAAATTATTGGTAAAACTTCATCCATTTATATTTTAGACATAATTGTCCATACAAAGGAAAATCATGTACAATTAATTCTGTATTCCGGTATTTTTTTTCTGAAGGACTTTTTACAGCACGCTCGATGCCTTATAATAGTAGGAATAAGATGATTGATTTCAAGGCCAAAGGAGATACCAAATGAAAATACAGAATTTTAATAAAGTGCTGGTCGCAAACAGGGGAGAAATTGCGATCAGGGTTTTTCGGGCCTGCAAAGAGCTCGGGATCAGAACCGTTGCTATTTATTCGGAAGAAGACAAATACGCTTTGTTCAGAGCGAAAGCGGATGAATCCTACCTAATTGGTGAGAAAAAGAAGCCGATCGAAGTATACTTAAGCATTGGTGAAATTATTAACCTCGCCCTAAAAAAGGGCGTCGACGCCATTCATCCCGGCTATGGCTTCTTATCCGAAAACCCGGAATTCGCGGAAAAGTGTGAGGAAGCCGGTATTGTTTATATCGGACCATCTGTTCATACACTTGAAAATCTTGGGGATAAAATCAAATCCAAACTGCTGGCCCAAAGTGTAGGCGTTCCTGTCATTCCCGGCGTGGACAAACCGATGACTTCCGTAGACGAAGCTGTGGTCTTTGCCGAGAAATATGGATATCCCGTGATTCTGAAAGCGGCAGCAGGCGGCGGCGGCAGAGGAATGCGCGTCGTCTACAGTGAAAAGGACCTGGAGCGTGAATTTAATAATGCCAGAACAGAGGCTAAGAAGGCTTTTGGCATTGAAGATATTTTTATTGAGAAATATCTGGAAAGACCCAAACACATTGAAGTTCAAATTCTGGCCGACAAGTACGGTAATATCGTTCATCTGTATGAGCGGGACTGCTCCGTGCAGCGCCGCCATCAGAAAATTCTCGAATTCACACCAGCTTTCTCAATTCCGCAGGAAGTCAGAGATCGACTGTACCAGGATGCGCTTAAACTTTCCAGAGCTGTCAATTATGTTAATGCAGGCACTGCGGAGTTTCTGGTTGACAAGCACGGCAACCACTATTTTATTGAAATGAATCCCCGGATCCAAGTCGAGCACACAATCACTGAGATGACGACAGGGATGGATATTGTTCAAAGCCAAATTCTGGTCGCTCAGGGCTACCCGCTAAATTCGAAAGAAATCGGAATTTCGTCCCAGGAATCGGTGGTTCCGCGCGGATACTCGATTCAGTGCAGAATTACCACGGAAGACCCGCTCTCAAACTTTATGCCGGATACAGGGAAAATTGACGTATATCGGACGAGTTCGGGTTTCGGTATCCGGCTCGATGGCGGCAACGGCTACACCGGTGCGAACATCTCACCTTACTATGACAGTCTGCTTGTTAAGATCATTTCCTGGGCCAGAACATTTGAAGGGACTACACAAAAAGCAATCCGTTCCGTTAAAGAAATGAATGTCAAAGGGGTCAAGACCAACGAAGCCTTCCTTATCAATGTCATGAATCACGAGAAATTCTTAAGCGGAGAATGTGATACCCATTTTATCGATGACACGCCGGAGCTTTTTGACATCAAACCCAAAAAGGATTACGAAACAAAGCTTCTGAAATATATTGGCGAAAAAATTGTCAACGAAGTCAAGAGCACCAAGAAAGACTATAACATCGCCCCAGTCCCAAAGATTGAACTGCCTTCCGAACGTGCAGGAATCAGAGGCATCCTGCAGCAGCGCGGCGCTGATGGCTTCGTATCCTGGGTGAAAGACCAGGACAAACTACTGCTGACCGACACGACTTTCCGGGACGCGCATCAGTCCCTGCTGGCAACGCGGGTTCGGACCAAGGATCTTGTGTCAATTGCCGAAGCGACTTCCGTCCTGGCCAATGAGCTGTTCTCTATGGAAATGTGGGGCGGAGCCACGTTTGATGTTGCCTACCGCTTTTTACGGGAATCACCATGGCGCAGGCTGCAAAAACTCAGACAGCTTATCCCGAATATCCCGTTCCAGATGCTTATCCGTGGCGCCAATGCCGTAGGCTATACCAACTACCCCGACAACCTGATCAGAGCCTTTATCCAGGAAGCCTCAGTGCAAGGCATCGATATCTTCAGGATCTTTGACAGCCTGAACTGGCTGAAAGGTATGGAAGTGGCTTTTGACGAAGTGATGAAAACCGGAAAAATTGCGGAGGTTTGCTTATGCTATACCGGGGATATCCTCGATGAAAGCAGAGAAAAATACTCGCTGAACTATTACCTGAAGATGGCGAAAGAAATCGAGAAGATGGGTGCCCATATACTCGGTATCAAAGATATGTCCGGCCTGTTGAAACCCTATGCCGCAGCTAAACTGATCAAAGCCCTGAAACAGGAAATCTCCATTCCTATCCATCTGCATACGCATGATACCAGCGGAAACGCTGTCGCCACGATTCTGATGGCGGCAGAAGCAGGGGTGGACATCGTCGATGCGGCGCTCAGTCCAATGGCAGGAACCACGAGCCAGCCTTCCATGGATTCAATCATTGCTGCACTCCGCAATACCAAGATGGATCCGGGAATGGACCTCGATGATATTCAAAAGCTCTGCAATTACTGGAGTGAAGCCAGAACGTTCTATGAGCAGTTTGAATCCGGACTGAAATCCGGAACTGCCGAAATATACAAATATGAGATCCCTGGAGGCCAGTATTCCAATCTGAAGCCGCAGGTGGAAAGTTTCGGTCTTGGCCACAAATTTGATGAAGTCAAAGCGATGTATATAGAGGTCAACCAGATCCTCGGTGACATCGTCAAGGTTACCCCTACCTCCAAAGTGGTCGGAGATATGGCCATCTTTATGGTCCAGAACGGACTTACCAAAGGAAATCTGCACGAAAAGGGAAAAACGCTTGCGTTTCCCGATTCGGTCGTCGACTATTTCAAAGGGATGATGGGCCAGCCGGAGGGTGGCTTCCCAGAAGAACTACAAAAAATTGTTCTGAAAGGTCAGGATCCGATTACCTGCCGGCCCGGTGAAATCCTCGAATCGATCGATTTTGAAAAAATTAATCAAAAGCTCCAGGAAGAATTCCATATAGAGCCCAATATCCGGAACGCCCTGAGTTATGCGCTTTATCCGAAAGTATACAGCGATTACCTCAAATCCCTGGACGAATTCGGGCATCTCTATAACCTGGAAAGCCACGTCTTTTTCTACGGGTTGAAAGAAGGCGAGACCAGCGAAATCGAACTTGACGAAGGCAAGACCATGATCTTGAAGTTGGTTGAAGTCCGCGATGTGGATGAAGAAGGTTATAAGACGCTGCTTTTCGAGATCAACGGCAACAGAAGAGAAGTACGAATCTTTGACCGGAACTTTGAAGAAAAAGAAAAGGTCTCCGTCACCCTGATGGCAGACCCGAATAATCCAAAGGAGATCGCCTCATCGATCACCGGAATTATCTCCAAAGTATTTGTTAAAGAAAACGAAAAAATTGTCAATAAACAAAGTATGCTGATCATTGAGGCCATGAAAATGGAGACGAATATTATGGCCCCAACGGACGGAGAAATCGAAAGCATCCTGATCAGCGAAGGCCAACAGGTAAAATCCGGCCAGTTGATTATTAAACTCAAGTAAAAGCCATCGTTAATAAATAAACCTTAAGTAATAAGATTCCGTAAGAATTGCGCAGACAAACCTATTTTTGTCTGCGTTTTCTTCATCCGAAAAAAAGAAAACCCGGCATAACAAAGTCCGAATAGCGACACAATGTGTCCGCCTCGACATCTGTAATACCGGGTGTTTTTTCAATCATGGTTATTTACAGTTTGGCAGCCGTTTCTTTAACCGTCTCTGCCAGCTTTCGCAAGTGATCGATCGTGGCTGCATTCTCCTGAGTGGCCGCAGCCTGCTGCTGGGCGATCTGTCCCGATTCTTCAGCTGCATTCGTCATGTCGGTGACCGCCGAAGAAATCGACTCAATGATCTGACGGACTTCTTCCGCTGCTTTTTTACTGTTTTCGGCTAACTTCCGGATTTCCTGGGCAACTACACCGAAACCGCGGCCGTGTTCCCCGGCCCGGGCTGATTCAATTGCCGCGTTTAAGCCAAGCATATTCGTCTGATTCGAGATGTTTGTAATGGTGTTGATAATGACTTCAGTTTCATTGATTTTCTGGTTAGACTCCTGCGCTTTCACTGTAAGGCTCTGACCGACTTCGGCCAGTCTTCCGGCTCCCATGGCGATCTCCTCGACTGCCGAGGCAATCTGATCAAGATAATCAGACAGCTGTACAGCGACCTCATTAACATCCTGCTGTTTTTTCCTTCCGCTCGCACAGATCAACGTTCCGACAGGAATTCCGTTCTCATCATGTATCGGTATATTAACTCCACGAAACAGGGTTCCTGTCCGGACATTAAATACGGTCTTCCTGTTCTCATTCACACATTTTTCGGTAGCCGTTCCAAAAACTTCATTACCGACTTCAATACCAATAGTAAGCTCTTCTCCTTCGGATGCCTGAAGATACTTTTTCCCATCCGTCACATATAAGGCCATATCAGGAGGAAGAGCCTTCACAACATAAGGCAATATGCCACAGAGTGCGTTAATTGCATCTTGTCCCTTGAACAATTCCATTCTATTCCACCCTTACTCAAACAAATATTTGTACTTTATTTGGTATTCGACGTAATTAAGCCAGATTCCTTTTTGTTAAATAAATAACTTGTATATCCAACTTTGCTTTTATTTATCAAAATTTTGCGACATAAAAAATACCCGCTTAAACTTCCTCTGCCTAAGCGGGCTCTTGGTCTAAGTGGGCCGTATTTGAATGTACCAGATAAAAAATCCCGCAAGCAGGAGGAATACTGTCGTGGCAGTCCATCGGAGAATAGACAGGACCCCTTTCACTGAACCGGCGAGACTTTCAAGATCTTTTTCTTTTTTGACACATTCCATCTCCTGCTCTTTAATCCTTTCATCATGACTGCTGAGCATCTCCTTGATATCGAAGCTAAACTCCATCAGCTGCTCACACAGACTATCCATACGCTTGGATTCCAGCACCGAGGAAGATTCCAGGATCGTCAGCCGTTCATCATGCTTTTTGAGCCTCTCTTCATGCTCTTTCAATCTTTCTTCAAGTCCTTTCTTACTCTTTTCATTTTCAGCCGTCATGTCCTTTCCTCCCTTCGTTTTCTTATTGCAACACCTCGCTGATTAAAGCATTATCTTGGTCGTAAGTCAGGAGATAGGTCTTGATTACCTTGGCGGTCACGCCATCTTCGTGATAATAGGTATCCGTCCGCAAGGAATAATACGGCGGAGTTCCCCTGCTGAAGACCGACCGCTTGGCAAGCTTCCCATTCTCCCGTTTCCACTGCAGCTCAACAAAGACGCCAAAAGCGTCTTTGTCGAGCTTATACAGGCTTAAACATTCAAAATGTGCCATCCGATCCGCAAAATGTTCCGTAAGCGCATTGTCGATTGCATCCAGGTTGTCGTTATAGTCTCTTGGCTCCACCTGTTCGGTTTCGGTGGGTTTTTTTAGATAGAATTTTGGGGTGAAAAGTGGCATTTTTTTAGCCTCCTTCAAAAACAATTGTCAGAATAAACATTATTTTGTCCCCTTCTTGGAACACTGTAAATTTTTCTAAAATAATAGATGATTATCCTGGCTTCGTCGCTATATAAGTCTATTGCGCAGTAATGTAATCATACTCTTCCTGAGTTATTTTTGATTCCGTAAGAAGGTTATTCAATTTTTCAATGGTAACTTTTCCTGACGTATAAAGCCTCTTTAAACTCTCCACAAAAATACTCATCAGATGATGCCTCCATCAATAAGACTTAACGTATATTCGTCGATGGCCTGTTCTTTAATTCCGTCTGCTGATGCTTGCCATACTGGATTGATACCAACGACACCGTCGATAAGCGTGTTTTTGAATGGTGCTATTTCTAGGTCTGTTTCGGAAATGCTTAGATTCTGCTCAATATACACGCAACCATCACAGAGTATACCATTCTCTACTTGGCGTATATCTACGCCTTTTGCCACAACAACATTAAGTGGATTAAGAATAATTTTCATAACGTACCTCCAAGTTAATAATCAGTATTTAAGGCATATAAATTTGCACTTTTCCGTCTGTTATTGCTGCACTTTTTGCTACACCATCAATAAATTCACCGCCTGCTGTGACAGCTGACAGTTTTTTCGCCTTAGAAGCCCCGGATACCATAGCAGCACATGAATAATAGTTTGAATCATTGATATAAAAAACTAATACTGAATTATTTCCAACTGAACAAACAGAACCATATACGGGATTATTTGGTGATATACAAATCGCAACCTTTTTCTGGATACTATTTATACCATACACACTAATTATTATTCCGTACGTCCATCCAGAGGCACCCCACTGATTAAACACAAATATTTGATTAGGACTAATTGTCACACAACCCTTTGGAATAACAGTCGTCTCAGTAGACAGCGTTATTGGTATAGACCATGTAGTGAAAGAGGTTCCATCAAAGTAGAAAACCGTAGCCATCAAACATACTGAGCTAGCACCCCTATAAACAGCAATTATTCTATTGCCAGAAATTACTGCTGACTTTATATAGTCCGTTCTTTCATTAGCTGTAAACGCTATGCCACTGGAACCCCCCACTACATGGTTATCCTGACCTACTGTTAAAAGATACGCCACACCTCTTTGATTACTTCCGTCTGTAATCCCAATGAAAACTTTTGTTGGTGTAAGTTTAGATAAAGTAATATAATTCATTGCAAATCCTGTTATAGGCGTATCTATAGTTAAACAAGTAACGGTAAGCCCAGAAATAGAACATACCATTGTATATAAATAATTCTGTGCTGATACATTTCCTGCAACTAATACTATTGTTTCGGTAAGAACTACTATTTCTATGTTGCCCATACTGCTTGGTGGTGTATATAAAATAGTTGCATTACCTACAGAAAGAGCTGACCCAGAGATGCTTATTGCAAAAAGATAAGGGTTCCCTGAATTTACATAGGTTACTGCTACTAGACTATCTGAAAGTACGGTTGCTTTAACTTCTGTAATACTTCCAGACATCAGATTTGTTCTTTCTCCAACAGTTATTGACGTCCCAGATATAGTTAAAATATGAGCGTATAAAACTGTGTTCTGATAATAGATTGCGAGGGCCTTTCCCGTTGCAAGTGGGAGAATTATTGAATGTGCCGAAGATGCTACAGTGGAAATGTAAGTTAGACTTCCACTGGTACATGTAGGATATAATCCTACAAAATCACCAGCTGATAATGCTTGACCAGCGTTTGTTTCATATAGGTTACCATTTATCTGCATCCCAGGATCGCCAAATATACTTGCTTTACTCCCCAACGAATTACTCAACAATCCCTGCATTACGAAGTCACCTCGTTTACTCCCCAGATATAATAATCCATATCTGTAGCAACTTCACCTTTGACTTTTATCGTCTTTGTTGTTGCTACTGGAATATTGAGATCGCTACGAATCAAGGCGTCGCCCGTGGGAATGGCTTTAATATATGGAAGAATTCGCTTGTCATCAATGAGAAGTTCTGCTTTTTTGTCGGCGGCATTGGCGTTTGAAATACAAAATCCTTTCATTATGAACGTGGTGTTTGCGGCTATTGTTGCCACAGTTACACTACCTGTGGTAAGCGTTCCGGAATACACCTGATCTGAATATATTTTAGTCAAGGTAACGGCACCCCCTTAAATTCAAGAATTGTAAATCTGCATTTCTAGAATTGTATCCGCTTAGAAATGTCGCATAATCCGCCATATGCTCCGTTAACGCATTTCCGATATTGGTATCAATTGCCTCCACCAAACTATTATGCGCGGATAAACTAACATTTTCATTGGCCAATGCTTTCGGTAAGTTGAATTGAGTCGTATATTCCGGCATTCTTCTTCGCTCCTTTATCCTTTATTGTTCACTTTAGATTGGTTCCTGCTCCGGATTCCAGGTTTCAAATTCCGCCCAGGTGAATTGGGCTGCATCCAGCCCCCCCCAGGTTAGCCCTGCCCCATTCAACGCTGACCAAGTCAGATACGTATACAGATACTCGACCATGAGGTGCGCTGGAATGACCCGATTAATCGCTGGCTGAAAATCGGACATATTTGGGGGAATACCGTAAATACCGGTAAACTTGATCTGCACTTTGTTCTGCCCTGGAAGTTCCAGGACATCGACATTCCCGTTTTGGTAGCTTTCGGCCGTTGCTTCGATCAACGCAGCGGTGGTCGTACCGGCACCCCTAAGTTTGGATTTGATAACACTTTGCCTGTAGCTTAACGGTTTGCTTTCATTTACAGGTATATCAAGGTACTCTTCCCAGTATTTGATCCCCCAGGTAGCGGTATCAACAAAGCATTGGGAAAGAACATCCTTGATGGTGTCTTCCGCCACTCCGGTATCCTGTCCAAGGGACTCCAATACCGATTTGATTGGCTCTTTCTCCGTTAGCCAGTTAGGAAGATAGGTTTTGACGATGGCTGTCCGGTCACTCATGCCAGCGTCACCGTCCCGGCTATAGCAACCCGGCAATTATTAAAGGTTGTGCCGATCACAATATTTGCTGTTCCGCCGTTAACCGTAAGTCCGGTATGGTCCAGTATCCCGGGCGTCTCAAGCAGTGTGCTACCGATCCTGGCAAAACTGACATAATCCTGTTTGAACGCAATGTCTTTCAGATGCTCAGTTAATAGTGCCCGAAAAGATGCTGTCACTTGTTCCAGATTTCCGCCAGGGTGACAGTCGCCGCCACATTGATATCGACTCCGGCAGCGGATTCGACCGTCACCTCCGCCCCGACCGGTCTCATTGACTCGATATGCGTAGCCGCGGCTGCCACAATCTCTGGTTCAGCCGGTGTTTTCTCCGAATCTACGATAATGACTTTTACTGTCCCGGCTCCATCCCATAATGGAAAAACCTTAGCATCGCCTACCCCTGTGACCTCTCCTGCCCACTGCTGGTAATGGGCTGCATTGCCGCTCGTTGCCGGATTCCGTACTTTTAGTAATAGCCTGGAAAGAAGGTCTTCATCGCTTTCCTGATCTGTCCCTCCGGTTATCGCGCTTTCATTGGTGATTTCCGTGACTCCCTGCTGAGCGATCTGCACTGTTTTGACTGCCCCAGCAGGAATATTTCCTGTGATACCCGCTTCTACAGCCTGAATTGGAATATTGGCAGACCCATTTTCCTGAATGATAGCCGCTTCCGTCGATTCAAATTCAATCCCGCCTTCGGTCAAAAAGATAATACTCTTGCCGATTGCCACACCCGGATTCCCTGAGACTTTGACAATTCCGGCAGCTTTCAGCGCACTTTTTCTGGTTAGTCCGCGCTCGTCAGCCCGGTAATCAAGATACTGCCCGCTGGTCGTCTGTGCAAAAGCCAGAGTCAAAACCAAATCCAGATTGGTATACAGCTGGGCAATCTCCAGGGCTGCAGGTGATAAAGTATCATGGATAAAACTGCCTTCCGAAGTATCCATCCCGGAAGGTACTTTGTTTTTCAGTCTTTGCAGTATTTCCTCATAAGTTTGTGCTTCAAACAACAACATTCACCTCCCCATCGTCGGTTATAAGGCTGCACGACACTTTCAATGTCGTTTCCTCCAAATTGACCTTTAAATTTTTAATATCTCGGATATGCGGATTGACCAGCAAGGCCTCTGAAATGTACCGCTTCGCTTCACTCAAGGCCGCCTCTTTGCTTAAACTTTGGCCAAAAAGATCCTCCAGTTCATGGCCGTAATTCCAGGAATAAGCCAAATATCTGTACCTTGGCACACGTAAGGCTTTCATGGCCCAGGTTTTCACTGCATCCTGCCCGGTTACGGTGCTTAGCTTTCCGTCGACCAATTGAAAACAGTCGCGGTCGAAATCCCAGGCGTATTCCCTTGGTATGGTTGTTTGATTACTTGCTGTGGCATTTTCTGATGTAACAGTTCCCAGGATAAATGGGAAAATTAACTCACCCATTTGGGGTCACCACCTTGCTTAAAACGATATAGGTTTGTTCTTTTTCCAAAGGAAGCAAAGCAACAAAAGATCCTTTTTGCAGACAGTTCCCAACCTGAAGCACACCCTCGGTGGTTTCCCCATAGCCTTCAGTTGCATTAAGGGTAGCCTGCCGATCATGGTCAAGCAGAACATCGGAGATCAGCAGGTTTTCCTGATCGAGCTGAAGGTCGCCCATTTTGATCCGGAGCTTCGGCGGCGGATTCGTCACCTGGCCGACACGGATATAGGGCGGATTATATTTTGCTCCCTGGGCCTGCATCAGCATTACCAATTCTGAATAAGGGTTCTTCGGTTCCATGTTGGTCCTCCTTGTTTGCTTATTCGATATTGCTGAATTTCAGCCCGAGGTCCATCATATAGCTGCCATCCTGCCAGGTATGGGCATCCGTCGCGATTTCAAACAACCCCTTGAGTCCTGTAAACGGTTCTATAATCTTTACTGATTTACCGGTAAGACATTCACTGTTCCCCAGGACGGAAATATTTCCGTCCCGTTCCAATCCTTTCAGCATGTTTTTCGCTACAGTTTTTGGATCGCTGCCGGCTTCCTTTTGATAAATTTCCTGAAGAACACCGTATTTCTTCATCCATTCCTGGCTCTCGACTTTACCCAGACTGTCTCCGTTATCGTTATAGATCATGACCCGGTTGATCATATTTTCAATGCTTTCAGAATAAGTGGCATCCGTAATATTCAGATTCGACCCAATAACTAGGGATGCTGTAATCGTCCCTTTTTCGAGTACGGACAACTTTCCATTCTGCATTTGGACGTTGTATTTTTTGCCGGTTTGCTTACCCGCTGCTGTGTAAGCCGCTGTAATAATCTCATACGGACTTTGCGCATTGACAAGCAGGTTTTGGATAATACCGGTTTTCTTGAGCTCCCCGACCGCGAGAAGGAAATCACTGGCGATCCTGGCTGCAATTGATTCAGCCGTAGTCTTCTTAAAGTTATAGGTTGCTTTGGATTTTAGTAAGTAGATCAGGCTGTCATAGGCCATTACGCGGATCATATGATTTGACCTGGATCTTTCCTGGTAAAAAATAACCCCTGCAAACAGCTCTTCTCCGTTATCATCCAACAGTTTGAGCATGTTGCCCGGGCTTAAGCTTATTTTCGGGATGTTTTCATCCGTTGAGGCGGTCACTTCAAGTTCCATCTTTCGGGCTGCCTGTTTTTCATCCCCGCTCCAGACAATTTTTTTGGTCAATTGGGTAATGTCGGTCCTTTGGCTGGGTTCAATCAAATAGATTTTCATAGCTTCAGCACCTGCCCAGCATAGATCAGACTTGGATTTTTGATGTTATTCTTCGCTGCCAGAGTCGGATACTTTGCCCCATTGCCATAGAACCTTTTGGCAATAGCCCACAAAGTATCTCCCGATTTTACGGTGTAGGATGAGGGCACATTTCTGTCGGATGATCTGGAGTTTTGGGATTGCGATGGACTTGTCGAAGATGTTATTGATTCCGTCTGCGCAGTGATTTGCCGATATTCCTTCAGTTCAAGTGTGAAATAAACATCTCCGGTACCTTCTCCCTTTTCGCCGTACTGAAATCTCTCTATGGACGCCGAAATATTGATGTCCGTAGAGGTAATAATCAGTCTGACCGGTTTTCCGGACTTCCGCCAGCTTTCAATGCGGCTGACACAGTCATAAGGAGACGGGAATCCGCTATACTGGCAAAAATAATACGCTTCCTTTGGAAAGAAAGAGTTCAAGGTGATCGTCGCCAGCTTTTCTTTGCCAATCAGGTTGATTTCCCCGGCATCCTGTATGTTAACCGTTGTATTAAGATTACCCTGAGTAATATCAAAGGAAGATGGTGGAACTGGAAGCTGCAGTGTCTCCGTATTATTGTAGTTTTTGAGCCAAAATTCCATAGCTTTTCACCTCCTGACTGCTAAGCCATGTTTAGAGCTGTCATCTTGATATTGCTGACCAGGGCATTAGCGATCCGATCAATATCGGCGTCCTCACGGACGATAATCGTATCCGAGAGTTTGGCAATACTGACCAAACCAAAACCGGAACGCATATTGTTGGTTTCCCTTTTCGTAAGAACAGATTCGCCCTCATGCAGGAGTGCAGGATAGTTATCATAAGGGACGCGGGGAATGCCGATGGCAAATTGTTTCGTTTTATTTTTTTTCCCTTGACCAACAACTTCTATCCCTGTTGAATTAAATAGTTTTTGTAGCAAATTATCTATTATTGTTGCAGCAATTGATCCGACAACAACTGATATGACCGCTAGCGCTAAGGGATTCACTGCAAGGCTGCCTAATAATCCTGCAAACCCAAGGGAAGCACCTAGCGTTCCCAGTCTCCCCACTAATATTTTGGGAATTTGTTTTATCATTTGTTTTACTAACCTTGAAAAAATTCCTTCAAATATAGATTTTAATCCAACCTTTCCGAAAATTTCAAGTTTGTCCCTAAATCCAAGTGTGCCTTTTTCCTTTTTTGCCGTAGCTATCTCATACATTATTTGTGGAAGAATAGTTAACGGTTTAGTATGACCTTTCACAAAAAATTTTTGGGATTTTTTCAGTTCTTTTAAAGCGGTTTCAGAAAGCCAATCGTCAAAGATAGAATACATTCTTTGTATATTATCAATGATAAAGCTACCTAAATACGTCGGTTTAGATTGTTTATTTTGAGAAGGAGATTTAATTTTTTGGTTTTCAGTATTATTGTATAACGCATAGCGATTAAAATATGGATTAGAATTTATCAGGTTACTGCGATATTTCTGACCTTTGCTTAATTCCTGTAAAAAATTCCCCCTTAAAATAGTTGTATCTTGCAAAATAATCACCTAGCTTTCAATTGTTCTATAAAGCATTATTTTTAACAATAAATAATTTCAGCATTAAGAGTATCTCTCGTTTTCTGGCATAAACGTTGATAATCCAAGGTATTATTTATTGTTCAACTTTTAATTCCCGAATCTCCCTCTCATAAAACGCTCTAATCACAATCTTCTCCCCGTACGGCAGCGAGACGAGCACAGATGGACGGATGCCTTTGGTCACCCAATAGTAGTACAACATTTCTGCCCAGCCATCCGTGCTGATTAGTTTTTTATTTCTTTAATCACGTCGTCTCCGAAGCCGCTGATTTCGGAAATAACATTGAAAATCGTTACAATCTCCCCCGGAAGCAGCAGCTTTTTAACCAGCTCAGCCGGTGTGGGGACTTTAAAATGGGCCATCAGCGCTTTATCCTTCAGATTTGGCTCAATGATTCCCGCCAGTACCGTGGCCATCTGGACTTCTCCCATGTCGATCCCCTGAATCTGGCCATTGGTAAAGTCAGCAGCAGCTTCCTGGATTTCATTGTATTTAGACGGCGACAACGCTTGACAGGTAAATACCGCCTGGCCGCCAAATAGAGCAGACAGTCTGGGAATTTCCACCTTCCGGGTTGGAAGCTTAAATTGATCTGTATCTGCTTTTAACAACAGCTCCAATGTATTCATTTCTTTTGATTCCTTTCTGATTTATACTTTTAAAACTTTGAGACTTAGTTTTGCTTGGTTCAAAGTTCAGCGTATACAAGATAAACTCTGCCCAGCATTAACTCGCATCAATCAGCGTGGCTGCTGAGCAGGCAAATCTCTTCTAGCAGGACGATCCCAAAGTTACAACTATCACTATCCCTAGATTAGGTCTCCGTAATGGATGGCCAGCGACAAGCGGAGCACGATGCGAAGCGCGGGGTTTTGTGTCACGGATGACACAACGACCGAAAGCGGCCATCCATTATGGAGACTATCTCAAGCAAAAACTACTGTATCTTTGATGTAAATATGATTGACCAAAAAAACTTGTAACTCTGCTTACCCTTGAACCATCCCCGGATCAATCACATCCAGCAAATCAAAATCACTGAAGGTAAACGGAATCGTCTCCTCGCCGTTTTTCCCTGCTTCCCAGTCGGCCAGGGATACTTCGTCAAACATCACATTCTTTAGGGCGACACGTTCCGAGCCATAGGCATCGGGGTCCGCCAGCTTGGAAACAATCGTACAGATGGTCCCCTTGCCATTTTTTATGTCCTGCGCGATCTTATTGATCATCCGGCTGGAAACCTTATGCAGCTTCAGGCTTCCTTTGCCTTCCCATCCGGTGACCTTATATCCTTTCGCCATTCGGCCGCAGATCTGGACATCACTTTTCATCAGATTAATCTTGGCCTGAAGGCCGCTGCATTCTGCCACCTTTTCATCATCCAGCCAAACTTCGCCGTGAGTTCCGTTTATAATTCTTTCAGGACTCAGTGCCATATTATTTTCCTCCCTTGTCTTTTTTCTAAATATTATTTAACTGGTAAACTCACTTGGTGCGTTGACTAGAGAAGCTTTCACTCTCCCAGACTAGGTCTCCGTAATGGATAGCCAGCGTTAAGCGGAGCACGATGCGAAGCACGGCTTTTTGTGCCACGGATGGCACAACAGCCGAAAGCGGCCATCCATTATGGAGACTATGCCAAGCAAAGCTACCGTATCTTTGATGTAATAAAGTTATCAAATAATTCACTTAGATGCTGATTTTCAGTTCGAAATCTTCGATCGCATCGACGATTTTGATCGGTCCGGAAAGGAAGATCTTGTCTCCGGTATTGGCCTCTTTGATTTGCTGATCTGTCATTGTACTGGTATCTACCCCAACGGACTGCAGGTAAGTTTTCTGGGCGGCAATGTCGATATCGACAGAATTTTTCCCGCGGTCCAGCAGCTGCTGGTTTTCCAGAGATTCGTAGTAGGCCCGGATCGCGGTAATCAGCAGGCATTTATTGTCGTAAGTATTAGGCAGTTTCCCAATATACGCATCATTCGTGGTCTTCTTAATATCGGCATAGATCATATCCATGATGTCCACAAGCTTGATCTTCTTAAAGGCTGCACCTTTATCCGCAGTCGTCGTGGTCAGACTGTTGACAGCGCGCGCAATCTTCACCTTTTCTCCATCATTCATCAGCATCAGTTTCCCGGCATCGATCGCCGTGTCAAACTGACTGTTTGTTAAATGCGGAACATCGTCAACTTCGGACAAGACCTGGAACGTCGAACTGATTGAAAGCGGATTTCCTGCCAAAATTCCAGCAATCCTGGAGCAATAATTTGCCGCGCTGTATGTGGATCCGCCGATCACGATACTATCTGTGGCAAAATTGATAATTCCTTCGTGGTCGGCAGCTGCATTCGGCAGAACGACTTTGACTCTGAGGTTTTGTGTGCCTCTTAAGCCTTTGAGCCAGGTTGCCATCGAAGCTGCATCAGCAGAGCTGATCCCAGGGACTGCTAGATAGTTCCATTGCGACCCTTCCAAATAGGTCTGAGCATCCGTGTAATTCTCGGCTGTGGTTGGCAGGATATAGACCAAAAGCTTCAACGGCGGATTCACCCCGCCGGTTAAAGCCAGCTGAAGTTGTTCCTTGTTCGCGGTGCTGAGATCTGCGGGAATATCACTGCTCGTTTCGTAGACATTGGCTCCATTGTGGACACTATCTTTCAGGATTAGTGCCACAATTCCGCGCTCTCCTCGGAGGATGGCTGTATTTGCAGCCTCCTGAAATAGAATGTTGATTTTGGGTAATGGCATATTTTTTGCCTCCTTTTTTATTTCCAATTTCATCAATCTGACTACTTTAATTAAAATAGGTTACAATTAAAAACGTTTATACCATCTCAAGAACATGTTCACATATCAAACTGAATCTGCACACTTCCCGCTAGCTCAGTCTGTCCGGAAGGTTCCGGTCTACTTTCGGTAGTATCTAGGTTAAATCCAAGATAAATTTCTTTTCCTTTCGGTCCTCCGGTGATTTGCCGAATCTTGATTTTCCTGTCTCCGATACTAAAGAAGCCGCTGCTGAATAACTCCCGAATGTTTTCGTAGACTGTATACTGCATCGCTTTGTCAGGGTTGTTATTGGCATTCAATGCCGCATTAAAAATGACATATAAAATAATGTTTCGGGCATAAAAATGCTGGTTTTTATCTGTCTGTGTTTCCTGAATAAAGACCACAGAAAAAGAAGGTCTGCTAAAACCTTCCTGCATTTCTTCTAGATAGATGTCATAATCCGGATAAGCGGTCTGGACCAGACTGCTGACTGCATCAATGATTGCTTGCATTTTTTGTTCTTACCTCCTTTCTACCAAATCTATATTTTATGCACTCCGGCCCCTCCCTGCCTTCTGGATTGCATCATACCCGCCGTCTCCGGCACTCCGTTTTAGAGACTTAAAATAAAAACGCCCTTACAAGGACGTTCCAATTAAGTGCCAAACTATGTTTGATGTGATTCTTACTGTACTCAGCATACCCGAAATTTTGCTTCAAAATCGGCAAATACCCGGAAAAAATTCGGAAAACTTTATCCGTTAGAAACCTTTTATCCAGATATGTTATTTGAATTAGATATGTTTTTTGCCTCAGATGATCCTTGTCTTTCAAGATCATTTTTCAAATTTTCTTTGTCCATAGCCTGCAAAACAGCTTTCTCCTTCGTTGGAGCCACAATATAGTCATGGGCCGCTCCGGCAATCAACGCGACAAGAAAAGCATTGATGACGGCCAAACCAATGTTTTCGCCACTAACTTCTACTCGAATGACCAGTGTCCAAATGATAATCAGGAAGGAAATCAGGACAGAGGACGGACGCACGATCCAGTCCCCTGACCCGTCTTTGGAAATCCTCTTTCCCAATATTTTCAGGTAATCTTTCAGAAAAGATACAATGACGTAGACAGCGATTACCGTGCCGCCGAGCGATGAAAGATCCTGCAGGGTAAAAAAAGTCTGGGGTAGTGTAATCGTATCCATAATTTCCTCCTTACTTGCCTTTACAGATATCAAGCACTTTTTGGCAGGTATCGTAACGGTCCGCACCAATGATATTAATTGATTTTTCTGCTGCTTGATAATCGTTGCCGATCACATAGACTTTTTCTGCACAGTCAATGAACTCTTTCGTCACATTTGCGAGGTAACATACCGGTGCCTTTAAATGATCTGCCAGATAAGCTGCTGCTCTTTCATCGGGGCCCGGATTGCATAAAATAATGTTTTGAACCACCTTTTTTCCCTCCTCACTTGAATTCGCAGAAATATTTTTTACAGGTCCTTCTTTGTTCTCTATCCCCAGAAAAACAGCTGGATTAATTTCGTTATTGTTTGTCCAGGGCGCTCTTCTGACCTCAAAATGAAGATGAGGGCCGGTGGTGTTTCCGGTTCTGCCCATCATACCGAGAATGGTACCTTCATTGACTGTCTGTCCGCGACTCACCTTCACGGAGGCAAGATGGGCATGGATCAAATCGTAATTGCCATTCCTGGTTCTCAGGATAACGTAATTTCCCCACCCTGCCGGATCTGCACCCTGACCACCGGCATAGACTGCCTTAATGACAGCGCCCGCAACAGCAACATATATGGCTCTATTTTCTGAGACCAGATCAATTCCCTCGTGATAGCCTTTACCATATACACTATTTTTGACACCATAGGGGTAAGATACGCTTGCTGACTTTAAAGGCATCATCCGCTTTCCCACCTTTCCGATAGACCAAAGAAAATAAGACCTGTCCTTTATTAGATAAATATTCATAAAGTCTCAGGTCTTATGCATAATATGTGGCTTGTCTCATTCTTGTGCTATTAGCCGGATTTAACGAGGTGTTTTACCTTCAAATAATCGCTGAGTTTCTGGTTAATATTTTTCCGGCGATATCTTATGGTCTTTTCGTCCATATTCAACGCCAGTCCGATTTGCAAATTACTTTTTCTTTTTAAACCATAATACTGTTCACAAATCATCCGTTCCACAGGATCCAGCAAGTTCAGCGCAAAACCAATTCCCTCAATGGAAGATTCCAGATGCATGATCTCCATTTTTAGCCTAATCTTTTTTTCAAGCAAAACCACAAGCTCCCTTTGCGATCTTTCCATGGAGCGTGTAAATTCCGCATAAGCTTGCGCAGTTGGATCACAGACCAAGCCGCTTCCTCCTCCCGTGACGGGGCGATAACTCGATACTGTTCCTTTCGAAGGAATAAGCTGATTTACATCCAATAATATTCTTCTGATATCTTCGGCGTTTTTTTCCACCGCTTCCAAAGCTCTTTTCTTGACCTGCCGTTCATCTAATTTCCGGTAATAGCTTCGCAAGGCGGCTTCCATACCTTTCATAGCGGTGTCGTTCATGTTCACCCTCCTCTCCGGTTGTTCCTGTATGTTCTTTATGGAGAATACTTCCACTGTAATAAGCATACGTTATTTTCAAGGATTAATTCGGCAAAAGCCAGGAAAAAATTCGGAAATCTCTTTGCATGTCTAGCACCTTGTCAACCCTAAAATTATTATATAATGACGACAACGCGGTATTACGAGAAATCTGCCGCCAGGGTATATAAGGTTCAGGGCTGACAGGTTCTCGTTATTGATTCACACACAAACAATCCTGCAGGAAAAGGTTGAGTTTCTGATTAATTTTTTTCCTTCTGTACCGAATCGTTTTTTCGTCCATCCGAAGTTCTTTGGCAATTTGAAGATTGCTGTACTCCTTAAGGCCGTAACACTTCTCACATATTGTTCGGTCAACAGGATCAAGTAGACTTAAGGCATAAGTGATCCCTTCAATGGCTGATTCAAGATAGATGATCTGACTCTTCAGTTTGACACCGCGGTGTAGTAACGCGGCTAATCTCTTCTCAAATTTTTCTACGGATGAAGTAAATTCATAATAGTTTTGCGCAGACCTGTCGCAAACGTACACACAACCGCCTGAAACAGCCATATATTGTGTAACAATCCCTCTGGAAGGTACCAGTTCGTTGACATCCAGCAAAATATTCCTGATCTCATTAGCATTTTTTCTAAGGTTTTCAATAATCGCCTTTTTTACCCACAGTTCATTCAAGCTTCGATAGTAATTTTTCAGCATGTTCTCCGTGTCTGTCATCTGTGATTTTTGCAAAGCCTCACACCCCTTTTTTGCTCGCAACCAAATGTCCTTACGCTTTAATTCAAAGCGTATATTAATTATATTGCTACATTGCGTAGCAGTCAACTTCTATTTTTGGAATTTTATGTTGTTATTTATATTTTGTCCTATTGAATTGCTACTCATTGTAGAGTAAAATATTTTCTTAGAGGTGATGATGTGAGTTTTGGTGAAACTTTAAAATATTTGCGCCGGACGAAGAAAATTACGCAGAACCAGTTGGCCTTACACCTGGAGGTATCGCGTTCAGCTTTGTCTTTGTATGAACTTGGTTTAAGAGAACCGGATTATAAATTTCTGCAGAAAGTCTCCGATTTTTTTGGGATCTCTCTGGATAGTCTGCTGGGCAAAAACCCTGCGATGAACGAACTGCCGAATTTTAATAACGGGCATACCATTCCTGATCTTGCTATGGTTCCAATCGTCGGCCGAGTCCCCGCCGGAACCCCGGCCATTCCTTTCGAAGATATTGAAGATTATTTGCCGGTTCCCCGTTCGTTTGTCCGCGAAGATGAATTGGTCTTTGCCCTGAAGATTAAAGGCGATTCGATGATTGATTTAGAAATCAATAACGGCGACCTTGTGCTGGTAAGAAAACAGCAAACGGCCCAAAACGGGCAGACGGTAATAGCCAGGATCAACGGGGAAGAAGTGACCTGCAAAAGGTTTTACAATGTTGATAATCGAATTACGCTTGAACCGGCCAACCCTACCTACCGGGCGTTGGAACCTGATCATGTTGAAATTGTTGGCGTTGTGTTCAAAGTCATCAAAGATATCTTCTAAAAGAGGAAGTAAAGGAATAAAAAAAGCAAAAGACTTCGTTTCACTTAATTCGAAACGAAGTCTTTTGTTTGGGGAATAAGCTGTTGACTATTGATCCATCAGCTCATTTCTAGATAAGTATTTTCTTGCTTCCTTTTTTGAATAGAGGATTGCTTCAACAAGCATTTTTTTATTTTCAAAGACTTTTGGTCCTGCTAATATTTCCGGCGTATTGTCATCCTCAGACAGGCAGAGTCTGGCTTTTTCCCCCATGCAATCAATGATCCAAACTCTTATCTTCATAATGATTTCCTCCTCCTGATGTAAAAGAAGATCATGAAAGGAAATATTAATGGTTTTACTGCCGTGAAGCCATAATTTTTTTATTAATATCAATTTTGTTAAGACAGATCTTCATGTTGAAATTGACTAAAAATTTATCTGTTATCTCCTCCCTTAGTATTTGGCTCAAAATCTTAATGAGTAAAAGTAATTATACCATTTACTTCCTGCGAAAATTGTAGAAATACTTGATTTTCATAAAAAATGACCTTAGGATAGTACTTTCGTCCTAAGATCAATCTTCGGCATAGAATAAAAAGATCTATTCAAAGATCACAATCACAGCAAGCCCTTCTCTCGCAGGATTTTAACAATACCAGCTGTTGATTCGCTGCGGTCCATAGTGTAGAAATGGAGGCCGCAGGCTCCTTCTTGGAGGAGTTCTTCGCACTGTGCCACAGCGTATTGAGTACCAAATTCCAACAAGGCATCCGCATCACCTTCCGGCAATGCAGCGATTCCTTTTTTCAATTGTTCCGGTATGGTTGCGCCACAGTTTGCTGCAAGCATTTCCATCATTTTGACACTATAGACAGGCATCAGTCCGGGAATAACAGGAACGGTAATGCCGCTCTTTTGGCAACGCTCCAGCAAATGATAGAAGTAAATATTGTCATGAAAGAAGTTGGCAATGACAAAATCCGCGCCTTGATCCACCTTATACTTTAAATATTCAATATCCTTTTCCAAACTTGGCGCCTCAAGATGACCCTCGGGATATCCTGCTACCCCTATGCAAAAGTTATAATTCTTTTTGGCAAACGTTACGAGCTCATAAGCGTAGTGAATGGTATCCGTAGGAATTTCCTTCGCTCCGTCTTTGCCCAGATCTCCGCGCAGCGCCAGGATGTTCTCAATCCCAAGGTCCTGGTAAGCATCCAGCACTGCAGCCACTTCGTCCAGCCTTAAACCATAAGCCGCGAGATAGGCAACAACTTCGAGCCTTTTCTCCTGCTTCAGTTTCTTGACCAGTTCATAAGATCCTTCCCTTGTTGACCCACCTGCCCCGAAGGTGACCGAAACAAAACTCGGATTAAGGCCTGCTAAGACATCAAGTGTCTTTTCGAGGGTTTCTGCATTTTTTTCCGTCCGTGCGGGAAAATATTCAAAAGATAAGGTTGGCTTGCCGGTTTTGAATAATTCAGATATTTTCATACTTCTCTCCTTATCCATTTTTTTATTGTTATTACTGCGTCAACCATACTGCGTTAACGTTTAGGCGGTTACCAGGTCATGGTGATTGACAGCTGCTAGTGATATATTAATTCAGAACGATGATTTCTGCAAGCATATACTTTTATAACAAATACTTTTATGCAGATACTTTTATAGCGTTACTTTTGGACACTAACGGCATTTTATTATGTATATAGAATACATAATTCTTTATGAAAAGCATCATCTTGTTTTCTTTTTTCTGATAAAATGGCTGTGAGGCTCTTACATCAAAATACTCTATTTCAGCTTTATTTTTATAAAGAAAGGAAATACAACATGCCAAAAAGAACCGATGTTAATAAGATCCTGATTATTGGGTCAGGTCCCATCGTGATCGGACAAGCCTGCGAGTTTGACTATTCGGGGACCCAGGCCTGTAAAGCGCTTCGCAAACTGGGCTACAAGATCGTACTGGTCAATTCCAATCCTGCCACCATCATGACAGACCCCGGAATTGCTGATGTCACCTATATCGAACCATTAAACCTTGAAAGTCTGACGAAAATCATTGCCAAAGAACGTCCCGATGCCCTGCTGCCGAATTTGGGTGGTCAGTCGGCCTTGAACCTTTCCTCGGAGCTGCACCAGGCAGGCGTCCTTACGAAGTATAACGTTAAGGTCATCGGTGTTCAGCTGGACGCGATTGAACGTGGTGAAGACCGAATTGCTTTCAAAGAAACCATGAACAGGCTCGGCATTGAAATGCCCCTCAGCAAAGCGGCCTACAGCGTAGAAGAGGCTGAAGCGATTGCCCAGGAACTCGGGTATCCGGTCGTTATCCGCCCGGCCTACACCATGGGCGGAACGGGGGGCGGTCTGGTTTACAATGCTGAAGAACTGAACGTAATTGCGAGCCGCGGTATTGCCGCAAGCCTGGTCGGTCAGATCCTGGTGGAAGAATCCGTACTTGGCTGGGAAGAACTCGAGCTCGAAGTCATCCGTGATGCCAAAAACCAGATGATCACCGTATGTTTTATTGAAAATATCGATGCGATCGGTGTCCACACCGGCGATTCTTTTTGTTCGGCCCCAATGCTGACGATCAGTCCTGAGCTTCAGGAGCGCCTGCAAAAATATTCTTATTCTGTCGTCGAAGCCATTGAAGTCATTGGCGGCACCAATGTGCAGTTTGCGCACGATCCGAAGACCGGTCGGGTCGTCATCATTGAGATCAACCCGCGTACTTCCCGATCCTCAGCATTGGCCTCCAAAGCAACAGGTTTGCCGATTGCGCTGATCTCTTCCATGCTGGCGGCAGGGCTGACCCTGGACGAAATTCCGTACTGGAGAGACGGCTCTCTGGACAAATATACACCTTCAGGCGACTACGTTGTTATCAAGTTTGCACGCTGGGCGTTCGAAAAATTCCCGGGTTCCGTGGACAAGCTTGGTACCCAGATGCGCGCCGTCGGCGAAGTCATGAGTATCGGGAAAAATTACAAAGAAGCGGTGCAAAAGTCCATTCGCTCTCTCGAGATCAACCGTTACGGCCTAGGCTTTGCGAAAGATTTCCACCAGCGGTCTCTGGACGAACTGATGGCCTTGCTAACTGAACCAACCAGCGAGCGTCAGTTTATCCTTTACGAAGCACTGCGCAAAGGCGCAGATATCCATGATCTGTACGCTTTGACCTATATCAAGCCTTACTTCCTGCAGCAGATGAAAGAACTTGTGCTGCTGGAAGAAGAAATCTTAAAATACAGCGGCCAAAAGCTGCCGGATGAACTGCTGACTCAGGCCAAAAAGGACGGCTTTGCAGACCGTTACCTTGCAATGCTCTTAAACTTAAGTGAAGCGGAGATTCGCAAACAGAGAGCTGCTCTGGGGGTAGTGGAAGGCTGGGAAGCTGTTCCAGTAAGCGGCGTTGAAGATGCCTACTATTATTTCTCTACCTATAATGCTCCCGACAAGACCACAAGCAGCAACCACCCAAAGGTAATGATCCTCGGCGGCGGACCGAACCGGATCGGTCAGGGCATAGAGTTCGACTACTGCTGCGTGCATACCGCCTTTGCGCTGCGTGATCTTGGCTATGAGACCGTCATCGTGAACTGTAATCCCGAAACGGTCTCCACGGACTACGATACCTCCGATAAACTTTATTTTGAACCGCTTACCGTCGAAGATGTTCTGAGCATCTACGAAAAAGAAAAACCACTCGGCGTAATCGTGCAGTTTGGCGGCCAGACACCACTGAACATTGCAGATGAGCTCAAAAAAGCCGGTGTCAAGATTCTCGGTACAACGCCGGAGACCATCGCGCTGGCTGAAGACCGTGATTTGTTCCGTAAGATGATGGAAAAGCTGGATATTCCGATGCCGGAATCCGGAATGGCCGTCAACCTGGAAGAGGCCCTTGTTATCGCTGACCGGATTGGTTATCCTTTGATGGTCCGCCCTTCATTTGTTCTGGGTGGACGCGGCATGGAAGTTGTTCACGACGCGGAGATGCTAAGCCGTTACATGGCAGCTGCGGTAGGTGTGACGCCCGACCGGCCGATTCTGATCGACCGTTTCCTGAGCAATGCGATCGAAGCGGAAGCCGACGCGATTGCGGACGGCAAGGATGCTTTTGTACCGACCGTCATGGAACATATCGAACTGGCCGGTATCCACTCCGGAGACTCGGCCTGCGTCATCCCGCCGATCAGCATCCCTGAAAAACACCTCGCGACGATTGTGGAATACACGAAAAAAATTGCCCAAGAGATGAACGTTATCGGGCTGATGAACATGCAGTATGCAATCGCCGACGACAATGTTTATGTTCTGGAAGCAAATCCGAGAGCTTCAAGGACTGTGCCGCTCGTATCCAAAGTCTGTAATATTTCCATGGCCCGGATCGCGACCGAAATTATGATGGCTGTCAATGACGGTAAGGAAACATCCGTCAAAAACTTGACTTCCAAGACAGTACCTTATTTTGGAGTCAAGGAAGCAGTCTTTCCGTTTAATATGTTTACCGAAGTTGACCCTGTGCTCGGACCGGAAATGCGTTCAACCGGTGAAGTGCTCGGCCTGGCTGATTCGTTTGGTCTGGCTTACTACAAAGCACAGGAAGCAACCAAGTCCCCGCTGCCGGAATCGGGTACTGTGCTGATCAGCGTCAATGACGACGATAAGCCTGCAGCGCTCGATATAGCCAGGAACTTTACCCAAATCGGCTTTAAAATCATGGCTACGGAAGGGACCCACAAATTCCTACTGGAGAACGGAATCGAAGCCGAAAAAATCAAGAAGCTGTATGAAGGCCGTCCGAACATTGTGGATAGCATCACCAACAAGGAAATCCATCTGGTGATCAATTCGCCGTCCGGCAAACGCAGCAAACATGAGGATGCCTATATCCGCAAAGCGGCGATCAAGTATAAGGTCCCATATATCACCACGATGACCGCTGCCGCGGCAAGCGCCAAAGGCATTGCCGCCTATGGCGCGAATGGCGCATCTGGAATTACCTTAAAGTCCCTGCAGGAATATCATGCTGAGATTAAAAGATTCTAATATATAAGGATGTGAGACCATGATCAAGATATTTGTTAACGGCGGCGCCTGCGGCTTTATGACCAATATTGAAGCCAACGCTGAGCGCCAGAATGCGAATATCAAGATTAATACGGAATGCCCCAGCCTGAAACCTTTAAGCGAAGAACTGAAAACAATCAATGGCTATGAAGAATGCTTCGGCAAAATCGGTGATACCTCTGTCTTTCAAATCGCGCGCCAATACTGTAAGCATGCCGCCTGCCCTGTTCCTACCGCGATTATCAAAGGTGTGGAAGCAGCCTGCGGCCTTGCTCTGCCCAGAGATATTGAGATCAAGATCACCAAGGAAGAGTAGCTCATCAAGCAAGACCATCTTATCAAGGAAAGGTTAGCATATAAAAAGAGGATTTTCGAATCATCAGACTGATACCAGTTTTTTTGTTCTCCACCTATTTCGTATTCTTCACCACTCCGAGCTTTTCCATGACCTCCAGAAATTTGACGGAATCAATGGGTTTGGATGCATACGCGTCACACCCATATTCAAAGGCCTTTTGCACAAAATCCGATTCAGCCAGAACGGTCGTCATAATGATCTTGGCTTGTTTTTCACGCAGAACCCCTTTTTGTATTTCCAGATCACGAATAGCCTTTAACGCCCTGACTCCATCAACTTTCGGCATCATGACATCGAGACAGATCAGCTCATAAGGGCTCTCTTCCTTAAGCGACATCAAATAAGCATCGATCGCTTCCAGTCCGTCAACAACCAGATCGCACTCACCATATTCTGATAATAATTTGTACAAATATTTTCTGCTGGCTAAATCGTCTTCAGCTATGAGTATCTTTAACATCCCAGTCCCTCCTATTACGTCGTTACGTCGTTACGTCGTTACGTCGTTACTTCATTGCCTAAGAGCTTAATTGCTAAGCGACTTTTTGAAAACATAATACGCTTCTTTAAATAAGCTGAAATACTCAATCTCATCCTCAATATTATTTTTTCTTCTCGCCAATTCGATTTTAAAAGCACAGAATTTTAATTCATCTGCTTCGATCTGATTGCACAGGTTTTTCAGCCGGTTGGCAATCGGTTCTATAGCTTCATATTGCATGCTCTCAAAATGATCGTCGAGTTCTTTAATGCAATGCTCGATTTCCTGCATTGCCAAGGTATAATGTTCAGTGTCTTTATTCTCAGATTTATTTGTAAAAATAATTTCGCCATGGTCCCCAAGCTCAACCTTATCCGGAAACTCTTGCCGGTTTTGACTCACCATACCAATTCGTTTCATCAGACCATTGATGTCAATCGGTTTTGCCAGATAACTATCTATTCCCATCGCCAGAAACCTTTGTTCGTCACCCTGCAAAGCATAGGCAGATACTGCAATAATTGGTGTATGGGTTCGGCCGCCTTCAGATTCCCTGATAATTTTCGTTGCTTCTATCCCGTCCATCACGGGCATCTGGATATCCATCAGGATCAGGTCATATTTTTTTTTCTTAAAAAGATCCAAGGCCTCCAAACCGTTGTCTGCAGTATCGACCTGATGGCCCCTTTCCTTCAGCATGCGGCGAAGAAGGACTTGACTTACCTTATCATCTTCAGCAAGAAGAATATGCAAAGGCCGGATGATTGGGCTGATGTCAGGTCTAAGGAACGGTACCGTTTCGCTTTGTATTCCTATTTTAAATTTGATCGAAAAATAGAACGTGCTTCCTCTTCCTTTTTGACTGCTTACCTGCATGGTCCCGCCCATTAGCTCGACTAGCTGCTTGGAAATTGCCAACCCCAGGCCTGTTCCGCCATATTTTCGGGTAATAGAACTGTCGACTTGGGTAAACGTTTTGAACAGGAAGGTCTGATCTTCTTCGGAAATACCAATTCCGGTATCCTGGACAGCAAATCTCAGTTCAATGTCCTGATCTGTCTTCAGAACGTTGTTTACAGTGACAGATATTTTACCGGTGTCCGTGAATTTTATCGCGTTATCAACCAGGTTATTCAGGACCTGCCTAAGTCTGTTCGGGTCACCGATCAGATACTTCGGGATGCTGGGATCGAGATCGTACGTTAATTGAAGCCCCTTTTTACTGGCCCGCAGCGTATGCACCTTCGAATTTTTCTCAACCAGATCATGCATGTCAAAATTGATATTCTCAACAACGAGTTTCCTGGCCTCAATCTTGGAAAAATCAAGGATATCACTGATCAGCGCCAGCAGGGAATTGGCACAGATTTTGGCCGTTTCGAGGTTATCCTGTTGTTCAGGATTCAAGTCAGTGGACAGCGTTAAATCAATCATTCCGTTGATACCGTTCACCGGCGTCCGGATCTCATGACTCATGTTGGCAAGAAATTCACTTTTGGCCCGATTCGCGGCTTCAGCTTCTTCTTTGGCCTTGATGAATATCTCCTCATTCTTTTTTCTCTCCGTAATATCCCGTGCAATGAGAATGAGATAGTCTATATGATTAAGTTTAAATTGCCGTATATTGATCTCAACGGGAATTTCTCTGCCATTCTTGGAAATATGGATATCTTCAAACACATAGGTTTGATAATTTCGAACTTGAGTCATTAATATATCCACTTCTGCTTTGCCTATTCTGGATATCATTTTCGGTGAATGCCCAATCAACTCATCCCTCGTATATTCGAGTGCTTTACAGGCAACTTCATTCACCTCGACAATCGCAATCTCACCATTTTCATTGATCTTCTCCAGGAAAATGGCATCTTTGGCATTTTCAAAAACGCTTCGGAATTTTTCTTCACTCTCGATTAGTGCCCGCTCCGAAGCTCTCCGCTCGGATATATCCCGTGCCAGGGAATATATGCACGTTTTGCCATCAATATTCATCAGATGCGCACTGACTTCAACCGGGATCTCCCTTCCGTCTTTAGTGACCTGCACATGTTCGGCTGTATCGAATCCCTGCTGTATCAGCTTTTCCAATTGTTCAATTTGATCTTTTGTATCATATTTAACAATATCCGGCAGATATAGCTGAAAGAGTTCCTCTCTCGTATAGCCGAGTCTTTGACAGGTAATATCATTGACTTCAATTATTTTCCCGATCCGGTCGTCATTCTCAATAATTTCAACGATGTAGATTGCATCCGTAACATTGTTATATAAATTCCGATACCGTGTTTCGCTATCCTGCAGCTGTTTTTCAATTTTTTTACGTTCGGTTATTTCTCTAAGGACGCACAACAATACCTGTTCACCATTGATCATCGTGGTCTGTGCGCTCACTTCAACAGGAACTATACTTCCGTCTTTCCGTCTCGTGTTTGTTTCGATAAAGAATCCTTTTTCCACGGCAATCTTCAGTTGTTCTCTGGCAAACGTCATATCTTCTGCAAAATCAAAAACTGTTTTTTGCACAATTTCATGATGATCATAGCCATAAGCTTTCAAAGCTGCTTTGTTGGCTTCAAGAATTTCCCCATCCTGTGAAACGAACAGGATCATATCCCTGGCATTCTCCGACAACAGTTGATAGCGTTTTAAAGCGTCTTCAGCAATTTTTCTGTCGGTGATATCCAGAATAATGCCGATTAGTCCAGCATACTCTCCTTCAAGGTCATAGTATGGGCCGCCGGAACTGAGACACCATCGATACTCCCCATCATAATGTCTTAAGCGGTGCTCATATTCAAAAGATGTATGGTCCGCTTTTGCATTATTTAGTATTTCTTTATAAGCGTCTTTGTCTTTTGGATGTAATGCTGATAACCAAGAACTGCCTATACATTCTTCAAAGCTCATACCCACAAAATCCAGTAGATTTTTATTCACATAAGTTATTTCTTTTTCTGCGGAACGCCAGACGGAAACTGGAAAATAATCCAGTAGCTTCAACTGGAAATCGCGAGACTTAATCAGTGACTCCTCAAGTATTTTTTCTTCGGTGATGTCATTTAACGCAATAACAATATTTCTTTTGCCGTCTACGATTAGCGGGGAGATACTGACATTGAACCATAATTGTTTTGTTTTGCCGCCAAGGATAAATGTCTGGGAGAATTCAAGCCCCTCAATAGATTCATTGTATTTTAGTGCCCGCAAGCCGGCACGTGTAATCTCACACTGCTTGCATTTCGCTGCGTAGCCGCAGCCCTTGGGATTTTGAAAACCGGCTACACATTTGAAAGCTTGGCCGAATGTTTTGCCAAGTACATCTTGTTCTTGCACATGCATCAGTTTGAGCGCCGCGTTGTTTACGTGGCTGATGTGCATCAGCTCATCGACAATGACCATATTGACCGGCGACGAATAAAAGATCGTCCTAAAATTTTCTGCTTCATTTTTATAATCGTTTTCAATTTCTTTGATTCTAGTGATATCCCTGAAAACAAAGATAACTCCTCTGACCTCACCGTCATCTTCAATTACTGGGGAACTGTTGCCCGAAATATAGATGATTTGGCCATCTTTTTTGATCAGGGCCGAATGGTTTTTTAGGCCCAGAGCTTCCTTTTTTCTGATGGTAAGTTCAATCGGGGAATTCATCATTTTCTGGGTTTCGTTATTGATAATCGGAAAGACTTCTGCAAATATTTTACCCTGCACCTCTTCCGGCAGCCAGCCCGAAAGGTTAGCGGTAGAATCGTTGATATATAAAATGGTTCCCAGATGATCTGTGTACACGACACCATCTCCGATGCACGCTAAAGCCAATGCCATTTCATTTGTTGTGACAATGTAATTTTTTTTGTTATTCATTGGCCTTCATTCCTTACTTCAGCATCCTACAAATCAACTGAGGGATGTTCATTAAAGAAGTTTGTCTTTCAACGGCCCCGATATCATGAGCAACTTTCGGCATACCGTAGACCACACAGGAATCCTGATCCTGACCGATCGTTCTGGCCCCTTTTCTTCTCATCTGCAGGAGTCCCTTGGCCCCGTCGTATCCCATACCGGTCAAAATGATGCCCAGCGCATTTTTGCCTGCTTCCTTGGCCACAGATTCGAATAAAACATCGACGGAAGGACAATGACCGTTGACCTTCTCTCCTGCAAAGCACTCAATCCTGTATCGATTGGCTATCTTTTTGATTCTGACATGCTGGTCCCCAGGCGCAACCAAGGCCATTCCCTGTTCCAGGTAATCTCCGGTCCGAGCTTCCTTGACCTTCAGCTTGGTCTGATTATTCAGCCGTTCGGCAAACATCCGGGAAAAAACAGGAGGGATATGCTGGACGATAACGATCCCAGGCATATTCGCAGGCAGTCGCTTCATAATACTGCAGACGGCCTCCGTTCCGCCGGTGGAAGCGCCGATCGCAATGATTCTTTCCGAATTCTCGGCATGCTGGCTTTCAACTTTTTCAGTCGTGTCCTTCATGGACGGGATAATCCGGGCGACGGAGGCTACCTTAATCTTAATCTTCAACTCATTCAGAAAGGTTTCCACTCTCTGCGCGGCATTCATATCCGGCTTGCCGACAAACTCGACAGCCCCGGCATTCATCGCATCAAAAACAGCATCGCTCACCGTACTGATCACAATCACCGGAATCGGATATTGCGGCAGCAGCTTGCATATAAATTCAATCCCGTTCATTTTGGGCATCTGGACATCACAGGTCATCACGTCCGGTTCAACTTCCAGGATTTTATCCCTGGCTTCAAACGGGTCTGCGGCCATACCCACGACTTCGATCTCCGGGTCACTGGCGATTCCTCTGGCCAGAATCTCCCGGAAAACGATGGAATCATCTACAATTAAAACCCTAATCTTTTTTTTGGCCATGATATCAACCTACTTCTAAATATTATTCTTTTCTGTATACGGCTGGCATGACATATTTATATTGGGTTGTATCTTTGTTGAGCGATTCCGAATGACCGATGAACAGGTAGCCGCCATACTCCGTCATGTCATAAAATTTCTGAACAAGCTGTTCTTTGGTTGGCCCGTCAAAGTAAATCATCACATTTCGGCAAAAGATCACATGGAACTTCTTTTTAAAAGGAAATACCTTTTCCATCAGATTAAAATTGCGGAAGATCACTTCATTCTTAATTTTTTCTACAACAATCGAATTTTCCCTGTCGAGCTTTTTAAAATAATTTGTTCTCCACAGCGCTGGCAGCGCCGCAACCTTATCATTGGCGTATTCGCCATTTCTGGCAATCGTTAAGGCTTTACCGGAAATGTCCGTTGCGAGAATCTTCGTATCCCACCAGACTTTTTCCCTGCCAAAAAACTCATCAATGATCATCGCGAGGGTATACGGTTCTTCACCACTGGAGCACGCCGCGCTCCAGATCCGCAGATCCTTATCCCGGCAATGGGCCGCCAGCACAGGCAGAACGTTCTCTTTTAAGAAAGCAAAATGCTCAGCTTCGCGCATAAAAAACGTATGGTTGGTGGTAATCTTATTAATAAATGTGGTAATCGCATCTCCGCCATTATGTGAAGTGATAAAATCGTAATATTCCGAGAAGCTCTTAAAACCATTCTCGACAAGTACACCCTGCAGCCTGCCGGTAATCAGCGATTGCTTTTCTTTTTTCAGATGAATCCCATAATTAGCTTCGATATACGCTGCAAACTTCACAAATTCTTTTTCCGTTATCGTTATCATAACAGACCACCATCTTCTCCAGCCATTTTTTTGAAGAGAGGGCCTAGAATCAGGCCCTCTCTTCTCTTGCATTTTACTTAGTACTTGCCGAATTCGTCGTCACTCAGGACAATTTTCTTTTTTGGCTTTTCCTTTAGTGCGGGAGTCGGACTACTACTGTTCATATTCTCGAGCATTTTCAGAATATCCGGGCTCATGTTTTCGATTCCTTTTAAGGAAGCGTACTGGCCCTTTTTCCGCAGTTTGAATTTGGCAACCTGAACATTCAGCAGTTCGGACTGGCTCGCCAGTTCTTCACTTGCAGCGGCACTCTCTTCAGCAGTTGCCGAATTAGTCTGAACGACTTCCGCGACCTGAGCGATACCCTGGTTGACCTGGTTGATGCCAACGGCTTGTTCGTTGGAAGCTACTGCAATGTTGTTCACCAGGTTGGCTACCTTCGATATTCCTTCGACAATGTTGTTTAATTCTTTTGCCGTGTCGCTTGCTATCCTGGTACCGTTATCAACATTCTTGATCGAACCCTCGATCATATCCGTTGTTTCCTTAGCAGCGTTGGCTGAGCGAGCCGCGAGGTTTCTGACTTCTTCTGCTACGACGGCGAACCCTTTGCCGTGCTGTCCTGCCCTTGCAGCTTCAACAGCAGCATTCAGGGCCAAGATATTGGTCTGGAAGGCAATATCGTCGATGACTTTGATAATTTTGGAGATATTGTTGGAAGAATTGTTGATTTCATCCATCGCACTAAGCATTTCCTTCATCTGGCTGTTGCCCTGGGCAGCATTTTTCTTGGCTTCTTCCGCCAGCTGGTTTGCTTCATTGGCATTTTGGGCATTGAGTTTAGTCTGGGAACTGATTTCTTCCAGAGAGGCCGTCAGCTCTTCAATCGAACTAGCCTGCTCGGTTGCGCCCTGGGAAAGGGCCATACTGGAATCGGACAGTTGTTTCGAGCCTGAAGCGACCTGCTCGGAAGCACTGTTGATATTGCTGATCACTTCATTCAGGGTCAGCGTCATGGTTGAGAACGATTTGGCAAGCGCTCCGATTTCATCTTTACCGCGAACATCGATATCGACATTTAGATCGCCGTCAGCAATTTTATCGGAAACTTCCACCAGCTTTTTGACCGGTCTCGTGATGGAACGGGCCATCATGAGTCCCAGGATCATCGCCAAAATAATCGCAATCAGTGTAGATACAACAAGTATAATAGTGGTTCTTGATTCTTTCACCGCAATGAGGTTTTTTACTTCTTCGATATTCTGCGCCCTTTTTTGTGCCATTTCGGAATTTACTGATACCAGAGCTTGCGTTTCCGGAGCTATTGTTGCGCCTATACTCGTTATTTCTTCTTGATTCCCTCTTACAACGGCAGGAAATAGTTTTTCTTTAATTGTTTTGGACCAGGCATTGCTTCTCTCGATCATGGCTTTATTTTCAGACGTATCTGCCAGACTTAATAGCTTATTTTGAAGTTCGGTCGTTGTAGCAGAAACGGTTTCGAAGTCTTGAACGTATTGTTGTTTTCCGTATAACATGTAAGCCCTGACAAGACTTGCCCCTTCCGTAAAGTTAAATGCCAGTTCCTGGTCTATCTGATATAAAGCAAATTCCACCTCGGTCATTTTGTTGACTTCTTTGACCATTGAATTTACCTGGGTAAAGGTAACTACGGAAATGACTGCCAGGATGACGACAATGACAATATAGCCAGCTAAAATCTTGGTTTGAAGCTTGTTGAAATTCATGATATTACCCCCTCACTAAGTGTAGATGTCAGATTAGACAGTTCTTCTTCTTTTAATAATTTGTCGCAATCAAGAATGAGCTTGATACTGTTATCGACCTTGCCGATTCCTTTAATGTATTTGTTGCTGGCACCTCCGTTAACACTGGGAGGAGGCACGATTTCGTCTTCAGGGATGACAAGCACCTCGCATACGCTGTCCACGATCAGACCAATTGATATTTCCTGAATGTCGATCACGATGACACAGGTCCGGTCACTGTATTCCATAAATGGCTTTTTGAAGCGCAGGCGCACATCGATGACCGGAATGATCTTCCCTCTCAAATTGACAATTCCACGAACATAATTGGGCAGTTCCGGCACTTCAGTAACCGGCTGGATACCGATAATTTCTGTCACGTACTTAATTTCAATCCCGTAGATTTCGTTGCCAAGAGAAAAGGTTAAAAACTTGTTTTTCTGAGTATCTTCTTCCAAAAAATCTTCTGCAATCATTTCTGCCATTAAAATCACTCCTTTCCTGTTATTTCTTCACAAGTCTGGTTATACTCTGGATGTCAAGAATCAGACTAATGTTTCCGTCACCTAAAAGCGTACACCCTCCTAACTCGTTATCTTTTTTTAAATTTTGAATGTAATACGGCAGTGCTTTAACAACGACCTGTTGTTCTCCAAGCAGTTCATCGGCAAATATACAACAGGACTTTTCTTCATCTTCAACCATGATAAATATGCCCTGGCTGAATTCTGTAACTTCAGTTTTCACTTTGTACAGCGTATGGAGCCTGATAACCGGATAACACTCACCCCTTACCATAATCATTTCATTTCCGTCAGGATCTCTGATAATATCGGATTCTTTCGGCCTGAATGATTCTCTGATGGATATTGTCGGTATGGTATACCTTGAATTTCCGACTTTAATATTCATTCCGCCGATAATCGCCAATGTTAATGGGATCTTCATCGTAATGGCAGTGCCTGCACCTTCAGTGCTGTCTACCGAAACGGATCCGCCTACCGTCTGGATATTCTTGGAGACGACATCCATACCTACGCCTCTGCCGGAAAATTCCGTAATGTTTTCCTTGGTTGAAAATCCAGGCAGGAAGATCAAGTTAAAGATCTCGCGGTCGCTCATCTCCTGTTCCGATTTGGCCAGAAGACCATTCTGTCTGGCCCTGCTCATAATTTTTTCTTTATTCAGCCCTTTACCATCATCCCTGACAATGATCAGAACATCGCTTCCAGCATTTTTTGCTTCCAGGGTGATTGTCCCAGCTTTGGACTTCTCTGCCGCAATCCGTTCCGCAGCCGCCTCAATCCCATGGTCAATCGCGTTGCGGATCAGATGCATCAGCGGATCAGAAATATGTTCAATAATATTTTTGTCAACTTCCGTTTCCTCACCGATGATCTCCAAGCGCACTTCCTTGTTCAGCTTCTTACTCATATCGCGTACGATTCTGTGCATTTTGTGAAAGGTCGTCGACAGCGGAACCATCCGGATTGCCATGACCATATCCTGCAATTCCCCGGTGATCTTTCCGAGCTGCCGGGCTGCCTTATAGAAATTATCGAGCTGCAGCCCTTTAAGGTCAGGGTTTTGGGTAACCATGGCCTCGGCAATCACCATTTCCCCAACCAGGTCCATCAGTCTGTCCAGTTTGACAACATTGACACTGATGATGCTTTGCTGGGCAGAAGATGAAGAAGAAAGTTGGCCTTCTTTCTCAGCCTTTTCCTCCTTTTCAGCTGTCTGTAGGACAGGAATCTGTGGGGTTAAAGTATTCTCATGCTGATTCATCACCGGTTCGTCTTCCTGATCTTCCATCTGCTCCAACTTCAGCTCTCTGAGGAAAATCGTCTGCATGAAGAATTCATGCATTTCTTCATAGCTTTTATCTGTCCTTAAGACTACTGTAAAGCCCTGTTCTTTAATGACCTGAGCACTCAGATCATTTTCAATAATATCTTCCGGGGTGAAAATGTACTTGTCTGCAATTTCTTTCAAATTATGGATGACGGTGTAGGCTCTGATATTTTCCATTTCACAGCCGTCCTGATAGAAAATTACAGCCTTGTACCAGTTCTTTTTAGACAGGGCCGCCGGAGGCTCTGTTATGTTCGGGGCAATATAATATCTGGGCTTTTCTTCAGGTATTTTTTCAGTTATTTCTTCTATGTCTTCCGGTACGTCCTTCAGATCTTCTACTGAATTTTTCTTCGTTTCTTTCCTGGATGTAGATACTTTTTCTGCTGAAAAATTTTGTAATTTCAGTTTGTTCAGGAAATCTGCAATCGTCTTTTTCAGAGGCTGTGCATCTCCGTCAACGGGGTCTTTGGCTTTGACTTTTTCCAGTTCGACTTTGAGAAAATCGACACCTTCGAGCACAATATCCGAAAGCGCGGAGCAGTCGACCTCCCGTGGATCGTTTTCGCGGATGAAATAGAACAAGTCCTCAATGGAATGGGCGAGAGAAGCGATGTTGTCAAAAAGCATCATTGCAGATGAGCCTTTAATGGTATGCATGATCCGGAAGATCTCATTGACATCGTCTTTGGAAATATGATTCGATTTTTCACTGGCCAGAATGGAATGCTCCAGCTGTTCAAGCAGATTGGACGTTTCAAAAATATACAGGTCTAACATGGATTCATTGGAATAATTACCAGCCATTTTTATCCGCCCCCCAAACATATGGACTGACTATTTTAATGCATTCACCTGATTTAAGGTTTTGACTACGACATCTTCTTTGAACGGTTTGATAATAAAGGACTTTGCACCAAGCGCAACAGCCTGCCTTACCATACTTTCCTGTCCCATCGCGGAAACCATCACGACCTTGGCTTTCGGATCAAATTTCATGATTTCGGGCAATGCATCCAAGCCGCTCATCTCAGGCATCGTGATATCCATGGTTACGACATCAGGCCGCAAATGTTTATAGCTTTCCAGGCCTTCCAAACCGTTCGCGGCCTCACCGACGACCTCAAAACCATTGTTTTGAAGCATATTTTTGATCGCCAGCCGCATAAATGCCGCATCATCTACAATCAGTACTTTAATCAATGGACTCCCTCCTTTGAGGATTAATCTTGTCTTGAATGAAAGAACCAAGGATCGTGTTAATTGCCTCCAGGCATTTTCCCCGTAAAGAGAAAGAATACTGCTGTAGTCTCCACCTTGCGCAGAGCGCTACGCAGGTCCCGATAATAATATCAGTCAGCATCTCACTCGATAGTTTCGGAGGTATTTCCCCTGTCTCCTGGCCTTTCTGAATAATTTTCTTGAAAAAAACAGACCACGTTGAATAAATGTCTTCGACTTTTGATTTTAACGTTTCGTCATAGCGCATAATTTCCAAAGATAGAAGTACTGCGGTGATTGACGGATAATTTTCGTAATACGAAGAAAGTGATTCGACAAGAAAAATAATTGATTCTTCCGTGGTTTCTTTCTGCTGGGCCGTAAGGAACAGGTCGCTGTCATACTGCGAGAAATAATCCAGAACGCCAAGCATCAATTCATTTTTGCTTTTAAAATGCTTATAGATGGCTCCCTCGGTGATATTCTGCTTCTTTGCAATCTCCCGTGTCGAAATTTGGTGTATGCCGTATTTATCGATCAGATCAATTGTCGTCAGGATGATGCTTTCTTTGCGATGTATTAGTAAATTCATATGGTAATAAACTCCTATCTTGGAAAGTAAGTGTTTACTTACCATCTTTTACACCTAATATACTGCATAATTTGTCGAATGTCTATGGTTTTTCGACAGAATATTTTAAATATTTTTATATTCTTCGTTTAACAAAATATATATTTGGATTGGCTTACATGCAATTTTAGGGAATAAAAAAAGGCTTCTGTTAAATCAGATAAGCCTGTTTCCCTATTTAATATTTTTTTGTTAAATTTGGATTAAAGGAATCAAAAAAGAGATTGATGCAATTTGATTGATTCAATCTCTTTTTTGAGCTTTATGATTCACAGCTTCCGGAACTGCAGTCCGATCCACACTCACCTTTTAGGGGTGACTTGATTTCAAATTGGTCTCCATCGGGGGTGTCAATATAATTGATCACAACACCCTCTAGAACTTCTGCAAATTGCTTGTCTGCAACAATTTTTAGTCCATGCTGTTCGTCAAATATATCGTCAGGGGTCTTTGACTCATCCAGAGTCATGCCGTAATTCGGCCCCCTTCAGCCAATGCCGGCTACATAGAGCCGCAAGTAAGAATTATCCATGTTCTGAGTTACCATGATGTTTTTAATTCTCTTCGCTGCGATTTCAGTAACTTCAAACATAATCGCACCTCCTTTTTAGTCTGACAATATTATTCATATTACATGAATAAGAAATGCTTGTCAAAATGATTGAAAAACAAATTAAAAAGTTGTAGTATGTCTAATTAATTAGCAGATTTTACGTGTCGTCAAGCAGGTTATTAAACCGGTTTGTTGCCTTTATATATTTCACGAGTCCGTTAATCATAATTCCGGTTATGATTCCGGTAGGCACTGAAAACAGCAACATAACAGGCAAGTAGAAAAAGATCCCTGAAAACCTTAAAACCAAGGCTGCCATGGCCAATTGCCCAAGATTATGGGCTACAGCCCCTGCTACACTGATGCCAACCATACTTAGACCTGCAAAAAAATGCAACAGCACCGCCATGATGACCGCAGCTGCAACAGCGCCTAAAAAGCTCATAAAAAAACCCATGCCGAATAAGGTCCCACTGAGCAGAGAGCCGAGGACTGTCCGTAGTACGGTAATCTGCAGGGCCGTCTTAAAGTCAAATACGACCAAAGCCACCAACGTAATAATATTGGCCAAGCCCAGCTTCACTCCCGGTATAGGCAGCGGATTAGGGAACATACTCTCAAGATAATGAAGAACGGAGGCTTGCGCCACGAGAATGGCAATAACAGCCAGTTTCTTTGTTGATATCACATTTTTGACATATTCCATAACTGGATCTTCCTCCGGATTATGTAATCCTCTTCAGATCATGCAATTTTTATCTGATGTCTTATTTTAAGCAAAGCTTTATTTTAATGAACAGATTTATTTTATTTGCATTAAACCCATATAAGTACTATTATTCATACGAAACAGAAATTGTCAAAGGAGCCTTTTCAATGCCCGGTATGAAATTAGGCCAATACGTCTATGGGAATTCCCTGCTCCATTTATTGGATCCCCGAACGAAAATATTGAGCTGCTTATTGGTCATTTTTTCCGTTATAATTACGGATAATTTGTATTTTCTACTTTTCCTGGTTCTATTGATGGCTGCTGCCATTATTTCTTCCGGATTAAGCTATCAATTAATTCTAAGCAGTTTATTGAAATTAAGATATCTGCTTCTTTTTACGCTAGTCTTCCAGGGATTTCTCACGCCGGGCGAGACTGTTTTGATGGTTGGAAAGCTCAGTATGACCAGAGAAGGTCTGATCTTAGGGCTGATCAATATATTGCGGCTGGTTATTTTATTTTTAGGCTCCATGATTTTACTGATGACAACATCAGCCCTCAAATTGTCCGCAGGAATTGAATACCTGCTGCTTCCATTAAGGAAATTACATATTCCTATTCATAATTATACAACAATCCTTAGTATTTCTTTTCGCTTTCTTCCTACTTTGTTTGAAGAAGCGACCATTATAAAAAATGCTCAAAAATCAAGGGGCGCCCAATTTGATTCATCAAATATTGTCGTCCGGATAAAGAGCTATACTGCCATTCTGATCCCCTTATTTGAAGCTTCCCTGGTCCGAGCCGCTGACTTGGGTGAAGCGATGGACAGCAGGTGCTTTACTTCCCATCCCAATCAGTTAAGGCTAAACCGCTTACAAATAAAACGCAGAGATATCCTGTTCTTAATCCAAATGACCGCCGTTTTAGGCACAGGTATTACGATTAGCATTCTTCTATAAGTCAGGAGCCGAAAGTATGACTGGTCAAGGTATCGAATTCGTCAATGTCACAAAGCATTATATAGATTCCTCCCAAGGAAAAACACCTGCGCTGAAAGATATCTTCTTGTCGATCAGGAAGGGCGAATATGTTGGTTTGCTTGGGATGAATGGTTCGGGAAAATCTACCCTGGCCAAACTATTAAATGGCCTGCTTAAACCGACGGATGGAAAGGTCTTCATCAATGGGCTTGATACAGCAAACATCGAACAACTGCCTGAGATCCGCAGACTGGTCGGTATGGTTTTTCAAAACCCAGATAATCAATTAATCAGTCCTGTTATTGAGGAAGAAATTGCTTTTGGCCCTGAAAATTTAGGGTTGCCAGTTCCAGAGATCAATCGCCGGATTGATTGGGCACTCCAGGTGTGCGGCCTCGAAGACAAAAGGCATCATGCACCGCATCTGCTTTCAGGCGGACAAAAACAAAAAGTGGCTCTGGCCTCGGCTTTGGCGATGCTGCCGGAATACCTCGTTCTTGATGAGCCGACTTCGATGCTGGATCCGGCAGGCAGGAAGGAACTGCTTGAACAGCTGCGGGTCTTAAATAAACAGGAAGGCATGACCATCCTGATCATCAGTCATAATCCCGAGGATTTGGTCCAGGCAGACAGGCTGATTGTTCTGGATCACGGATCAATCTTTTTACAGGGAACCCCAAGGGAAGTCTATGCCAGTGCAAAGTTGGCAGAACTGGGACTGGACACCCCAACGGTTTACCAATTGATCAGCCAATTGGGGTCAAATGGATATTCTGTTCCCGAAAATGTCAAATCTATCCGGGAGTTGGTGGATTATCTATGCCTGCAGTTGTAGAAACGAATCATCTTTCTTATACGTACTTACCCGGTTCAGTTTACGAACATCAAGCCCTCAAAGACATTAATATCTCTCTAACAAAAGGAGAGTTCCTTGGCATACTCGGACCTAATAGTTCCGGCAAATCGACACTCGCCCAGCATTTCAACGGATTAATCCGGCCTACCTCCGGTCATATGACTGTATGCGGGATTCCAACTTCGGACCCCAAATTAAGTAAAGATCTCTGGAAAAGAGCAGGACTGGTTTTTCAATATCCCGAACAGCAGATTTTTCAAGTTACGGTCTTTGATGAAGTGGCCTATGGCCCAAGGAACTTAGGCCTGCCTGAAACAGAAGTCGCAGAAAGAGTCTACGATGCTCTGCGGCAGATTGGCATAAACCAGGAAAATATCAACCAACTGTCCCCGGTCACACTGAGCGGCGGCATGCGAAGAAGGGTCGCCATTGCCGGGATGCTGGCCATTCAGCCGGAAATACTCATCCTCGATGAGCCCATGGCAGGTTTGGACGCTGCCGGCCGGAAGCTGCTTTCGGATATACTCAAAAAACGTCACGAAAAAAAAGAAACGACGGTCATGATCTCTCATAACCTCAAAGAAATCATGACCATCACGGATAAGATTGCTATTCTGGACAGCGGATCCATGATCTTTTTCGGAGATGTCAAAGACCTGCTGATGAAACCTGAAATTCTTGGTCGATATCAACTGGAATTGCCGGAATACTTGCAAGTTGTTTATCGGCTGGCTGAGAAAGGGTTTGCTATCAAAACGGACATCAGCAGTACGCAAGAAGCCGGCGAAGAGATCCTAAGATTTCTTCAAGAAAATAAGCATGGGGGCGTAACGAAAACTTTAGTTTAAGTTTCGATGCGCCCCCTGTCTCTGTTATAAGATGTAATTTTGGATATTAAGTTTCTCTTTAACTGGCCATTTTTCATAGGGTCTTCCTTCATACGCATAAAGGTGGCATCATGATCCGTCTTGGAGTAACTATTTCTTTCTTCCAGTATAAGCTCTTGCTGTTCATATTTCTGCATTCTTGGACCCGGTTTCTCTTCATCCGATTTCTTGGCCAATCTCTCGGCCCCTTTTTACAGGTGCGCCGGCGGCAAAAGTAAAATAAATCGATAGAATACGCCTTTAGGGGTGGTTGTGTTTTGTCCATTTTCCAAACCTGAACATATCATATTCCAGCAAATGTTTGGAATATTTTTTTGTTTCAGGAGGAATGAATGCAGAACATGTTTTTTGAACGGGAAGACTGGAAATTATTCAGAAATATGGAAACCTTGCCCCAAAAAGCGGGGGTGCCGAGAAGTAAATTATCCAGGCTGGTTTGCAAGGAACTCACGGATAATGCGCTGGATCTGGGCGGCGATTGTGAAATCGGTTATGAGGGCGGTTTTTTCTATGTCAAGGATCACGGCAGCGGCCTGGATCCGGAATTGTTCTCCATCAACAGGCCGCTACGGTCCTCCAAGTATTTAAGACTGCCAACCCGAGGGGCACTGGGTAACGGTCTGCGCGTGGTAGCCGGGGCGGTAGTGGCGTCGGGCGGCGAACTCTATGTTTCAACCCGAGGCAAAAATTATAAAATCCATTTTCAAAACGACGGTACAGCCTTCCCGGAAAGCTTAAGCGATTATCACGAAGACGGAACAAAAATCAGATTTACTTTGGGCGGAATGCCTATCGATTCAAGCTGGGCCAGCCTGGCAATGGAATATGCCCAAGGTGAAACCTACCGGGGAAAGACCTCGCCCTATTGGTATACCAGTGAAAACTTTTTTGAATTATTTCAGTCCTATAGCGGATCGGTCCGGGAACTCATCACGCAGTTCGACGGTTGTGCCGGTGGGAAAGCCGGGAAGATAGCCGCAGAATATACCAAGACGTCTGCCGCTGCCTTGGAGTTTGACGAGACGGAAGCGCTTTTGGCTGAGCTCCGAGCAGCGGTTAAAAATGTGAGTCCCGAGAGGCTGGGGCGGATCGGCAAGCTAGATGGGTACAACGGCTATTGTAAATCAACCGGCACCTTTAAGGCCAGGACCGTCAAAGGGGAACACGACGCGGAAATAGCGTTTGTCCTTGAAGTATACGCGATACCCTCCGATACGCCCCTTATAACGGTACTACTCAATAAATCCCCTGTGACCGGAGATGTCAATATTTACCACAACAAAAATTTGCTGAGTATTTTCGGCTGTGGTTTAATCCAATATGTAAAAGCCAAACCTGCCGTTATTCTGATCAATATCATAACGCCCTATATCCCGATTGTGACGGATGGGAAAGAACCGGATCTCTCGGTCATCAGCGACGCCATAACAGAAAGTATTCAAAAGGCGGTTAGCAGAGCCCAAAAATCCCTGCCGGGCGATGCGACGGAGCGAAAGAAATCCCAGAAGGAAGTCGTGGCGGCATGCCTGGAACAAGCCATTGCTAAAGCCAGCGGCAACGGCGAATACCGTTTCAGCCTGCGTCAGCTTTATTATGCCGTCCGGCCGTATGTGATCAAGGAAAGCGGCAAAGAACCGGATTACGCTTATTTCTGCACGGAATTGATCGGCAGTTATGAAGCGCAGCACGGTGACATTCCGCTGATGTACCGGGATGAACGGGGGACGCTGTACCATCCCCACTCAGGCCAGGATATTCCCATCGGCACGATTGCGGTGGAAAACTATCAGAAGCCCGTCTGGACGTTCAATAAAATCCTGTATATTGAAAAAGAAGGCTTCTTCAATGTGCTCAAAGAAAAGAAAATCCCGGAGAAATATGATATGGCTTTACTCACCAGCAAAGGTTACGCCAGCCGGGCGGTCAAGGATTTGCTGGATGCGCTCGGGGAGAATTCGGAGGAAGAGATTACTTTTTTCTGCATTCATGACGCAGACGCATATGGCACGACGATCTATGATACCCTGCAAAATGAAACCAAAGCCAGGCCCGGCAGAAAAGTGAAAATCATCAATCTGGGGCTGGACCCGGAAGAAGCCGTCAGCATGAGGCTGGAAATCGAAAAGGCAGGAAAAACAGGCCGCAGGAAGGGCGTGGCCAGTTATATTGATCCCGAGTGGGAGAGCTGGCTGCAGAACTACAGAGTGGAACTGAACGCCATGACTACGCCGCAGTTTCTTGCCTGGCTGGAGGGAAAAATCAAGCTTTACGATAAAGGCAAAGTGATACCACCCGAAAGTACCATGCTGGAGAGCCTGGATCACAGCCTTCAGGATAAACTCGGCCAAAAGCTGGCAGCGGAAATCTTGGAACAAAATCACTATGCTGATCAGGTCGCGCAAGCAGTCCGGCAAGTTAAAGAGCGCTGCGGCGACAGCCAAACCCGGTTAGTTGAGACAGTGCAGGCGGAGCTTAAGAAGGAACCGGTCAATCTATGGAAGGATGTCATTAAGGCCGTGTCTGAGGATATGATTAAAAATTGCCGTTTTTTAAATTGAGAATACTAGTGTAATTAATTTAAAAACAGCCGAATTTTAAACAGAGGCTGTGATGACCCCCTCAGGGAAAACCAGACTTGCACAGATCCGCAAGCGGACGTTAGTGGCAGCAGCGTAATCATCAAGAGATGGTTTCTTATCTGTAAACAATTTGTAAACTTTATTTACAAACTGTAACATTTTCACCTAATTCTATGCCTCAGAAATAAAAAAAATGACCTCCCACTAAAAAAGCAGGAGGAATGTAACCGATTCTTTATAAAAATTACTTCGTTTTAGGAGTTTTGAAAATAAATTCTGAATAACTGATCAATTCGAGAGAAAACAGCATTTTCGTTACTTGTCAAATCTAGTATAATACTGGTCATAGGAAACCTCCAAAGTACTGGTTGGTATTATTGGGTTTGTTGCTATTTCCATTATATCATTCTTGGTGGTTTTCTTGCTGTTTAAGCCTTATTTCTATGGGTTTATTCCCTTAAATATGGGGTGAGAAAGTTGAGTTATCTAATAATGATTTACAATATTTATGACTAATTAATTCATGAGAAATGAATAATTTCTGCTTAGAAAATTTTATTTTACCTTCAGCTTTATAATTATTGAAGATTTGGCACACTGTAACCCTAGAAGTACCAATTATCTGCCCGATTTGAGTATGTGACAAGTTAATCGGTAATTCATACCAATCCATAGCCTCTTTATATTTTGAGAAATGAAGCAAAGATAGGAAGTAGTAAATTATCCGCTCTTCCGGAGTAGCTAAATTGGAAAAAAAGTTAACCGATCCGAGAAGGGTCCTACATCTTGCGTTTACATTACTTATCACTTCAATGCCTAATGTTATATCTTCTTTCATTGCCTGAATTAAATCTTTTCGGGTAAGCATGTAAATCTTACATTTCTGAATAACTCTAAGATTTACAGGAATCGGCAGTTGGTCGAAAGCCGACCCTGTGCCAAAAGACCTTCCAGGCCCAACTAAACTGGCGATCCTAGAATCTCCATTGGGATTGTCAAGACAATAAGCAACCCATCCTTCATTAACGTAAAACATATGTTGTACGATATCTCCTTCATTCAGGATGGTTGTCCCTTTTTTGAATTCAGCCTCAATTCCATTGCATTTTACGTAATTGGCGAATCTGTCACTAATAGGCTGACCTGTAAAAGCAGAATAAAACATGAACATTTTTATTCACTCCTTAAATCAACACAAAACCTCTAACCAACCAGATTAACCTTCAATAAAAAACTCATTGCTTTCTTGCGTAAAAACTGGAGCTCTACGACATGGATGTCAGTAAAAAGTTCAGATGATATTCCCCTTTCCTGGTCTTTTTTTATCCGTTCCTTGAGATACGCAATTTCTTCTTCTGTCGCCCGGATTTTTTCCATCTCGATCACAGCGTCTAAAATCTGCTCCTTGATCATTCTCTTCGCTGCTTCTTCCTTACATTCCTCCAATAATTCATCTGCCGTTATCTTTCTATGAATTAAATATTCCATAAGTTGCATATTATTGGAATTCTTAAGTTCCTCGGCAAATTTTTTGTATAAATCTTCCGCTGCTTGATTTAGACTTTCTTCTTCAAATTCATATTTACTGTTTTTAATTAGTGCCTGAAGAACGATATTAATATTAGCCTCCCGTTCTTTTGTCTTTTTTTCGCGAGAGATTTCCTCCTTCAGTTTTTGTGTTAAGTCATCTATCGTTTTGAGCATTGGATCAATTTCTTGAATCATGTTGTCCGTCAGTTCCGGCTTTTTTATTACGAATACTCTACTGATTTCAATTTTGTACTCTAACTCACGTCCCCATAGATGCTGATATTCAAGAGGCCCTGCTTGTAACGTCTTTTCAAAAACAATTGTATCCCCTGTTTTCTTTCCCAGTAAATTTGTGGTCAATTCCGGTATCAGCCCCTCGTCGCCAACCTTAAACTGGTAATCATATTCTCTCACCGCCGGTATAGTTGTATTTTTTTCCACCCCTTCTATATTTACGATCACATAATCCCCTGCTTTAATTTCTTCACTGTTTTTTTCTATCTGGGTTTCTTCCAAAGAGTTTATTAGATAGTTTACTGCCTCATTAATTTCATCTTCTTTGGCAGAGGTATCAAAACCGTTGAGATTTAATCCTTTATACTGTCCGAGCTCAAACTGCATCATTTCTATATTCCTCCTATTATTCTCCGTACGGTTGTTTGTTATTATTCTCAGCAGTATTATTCCAAGTTATTCGTCATTATTTTCCCCATTCAAAATCAGCGATCCGCCCTGATAATTCCTATCGATTGGAGCATGACCACAATATGGGCTGCACCTAGAATAAGGATCAAGATTGCGAAGAACAGGTCTTTTGCTTTTCCTCCTTTAGATTTTTCTGCCGTTCCCACATTTGCTTCCACGTTCTTACCCCCTTATTTCGCCATCGATTCAGCAGGTTATATATAAAGCCGACCGGACAAAAGAATTGACAATAAAAGCGATTGAAAAACAAACTTGCAAATAAAAAGACAGGCATCATAAGCCACATCACCCACGTAGCCTTGAACATGAAGAATGCACCAAAAGGTTGGTAATCCAGTGTTCCATAGTTCCCTAGGTAAGTTCCAAGTATAAGGGCAATCCACAAGATGGTCGGCGGAACCAATCTCAGTTTTTTTATCACTCCCTGCGAAATTCCCAGCGGTTTAAAACCTGCTATTTTATTGAGAACCTCCTGTACGGCACCAAAAGGACAAATCCAAGCACAATATAAATTTTTACCTAAGAAAACGATAAAGCCCAACGACCCAGCCATAAGCACATACCATTTAAGGTTAGTGATCCTGGGAATTTGCAATTGGATTAGGGAAAACAATAGGTTCGACGTAACAAATTGATTGATAACAAATCCCAGTACCCCGATACTCACTAATAGTAACCAAATCCTTAGACAGGCTAATTTTTTGATATTGGCAGCTACGAGTACAACGAGATACAGGGCTATCATTGCTAAATCTTTCCATTTAAATTGAAAAAGCTCGTAGGGATTGGTCCACGAAGTGTTAAAGAACTGCTGGGAAAGGTGCAGATTTCCTTTGTTCACAGCTTCGGCCACCGCATGAGACGAAATTGTTGAACCGGTGATCCGGTCGACGTAGTTGCCTGTTTTTATATCGTTCAGGTATCCTGAATAACCTGAAGCTCCTCCCAGATAAATGGGTTCCTTAACTGATAGTCCAGTAAAACTCTCAAAATATTTTTCTTTATAAAGCCTCTCAAAAAAAACCGGAGTTTCACCATGCTTCGTGACTATTACTTTTTCCACCAGACCTTTTTCATCTATAATACTCATGATTTCTACTTTAGATTGATACCCTACTGCTGAATCAACAACGGCATAGTAAATTCCGCCTGATGCTTCTGCCTTGAAAGTAAGTTTGGTTCCTATTATTTTTTCGACTGAGCTAACACCGGTAATATTTTGTTTGATCAGCGCCTTGTAATCCACAGACTGCCCAGTCCAAAATACACCGTAAATAATTGCCACGATACCTGTTATTAATAACAAAAACAAATAATAGGACTCCGGATTTCTTTTTTTGCCTTTCACTTTTTTTATCCTCTGTTATATTATATTTCATTGATTCAATCATTTTATTTGAGAATGTGAATGCGAGCCACTTGATACCGTTAGGTACAAAGTGGCTCTGATTGAATAGTTTCCTACTCTTATTTTTAAGCTGAGGCAATATCCGATTTTTCTTTTGTTACCTTGCCTTTACGGGTAGTAAGCCTGTACGTAATAATAGCTGGAATAAGGGCAGCGCCTCCAAAGAAGATAAAGCCCATAGCGATAGCTTGATATTCACGCTCCATAAAGCTAGAATATGCCCAAGCTAAAGAAAATATTAACAGGAAGTTTGCAAGAAAACCACCGATTTGCAGACCAATGGTATTTCTCCCTTTCCCCTTTAAATAAAACCAAATGCCGTATTGAATAAGCAATAACAACATGCCTAAAATGACCCATACGATTACACCAGAAATTGTCGTCATATTTTCTTCCTCCTTTATTTAATGGGTTCAAGCGTATTCCAGAAATCGTTAGTCGCATCCTTACAATAACGGCTCTCAATTCGCTCCTCAGGGTTTACCGGCCCATTGTAACCAAACCATTCATCAAATTTACGCGCAACATCTTGAACTAAAGGAACTTGAGTTGCAATTCTCGCTACATCGTGGTTCCATTGCTTAATTTTGTTCCACGAGCATACAGATATACAGTTCATGCATGCAGCGGTATATCCTATAAAAGAAAGACAACGAGCAGTTTCAGTTTGCCATTTGAGTGTATAGGGGTTTTCGGAAGGGGTACAGTCCTCGGGTTGCAGAATACGTGCTTCTTTCTCGTGGGAAATGGCTTGCCCCGGACAGGCGTCTGCACACTTAAGACAAAGACGGCAAAACTCTCGTACCCCAAAACTCTTTGGTTTGTCCGGAACAAGTTCCAAATCCGTATATACTTTAGCTATACGCACCCTGGGGCCGTATTTCTGAGTGACCAATAATCCGTTTCTTCCTGCCTCTCCTAAACCGGCTTGGACTGCAATAGGAACATTCATCCCGGTATCATTTCCCGATGGAATTGCTTTATATCCAAGCTTTCTCAAAAAAACAGCAAGCTTGTAGCTAATCTCTCCCATGCTTGAATACGCTTTACCTGCTGCAGCGTCCTCAAGAAGTGCGGGAGACGTACGGATAGCCCCGTAATCCATCTCAATAGCAATTGCAATTACACTTTTCGGTTTGAAACCGGCATATTTTTCCCAATCGGCATCATAAACGTAGTGTCCAAATACTTCAACTTCCTTATTTTGCAAGTACTTAAAAACATTATAGGGAGCATAGACAGTTTTTCCATTCGGCATTTTAAACGGCTTGGATATTATTCTTGCCCAGTTGGAGTAAGTCCAACGTTCATCGTAAGGTGCAATCCCGGCCAGGTCAGCACCCAAGAACCTCGCTGCTTTTTTAACGATTTTGCTGGCTTCGTCCGCTGAATTAAATTTCCATTGTTGCCCCTTCTGCTGTACTTCTTCTGCCACGGAATTATCCCAATTATACAATCCCTGAATATACACCGGCTCGTTAGCCTCTTCATTGGTTGCGGGATTAATAGGGTAGTGGGAAATCAATCCGCCTGGTCCGCAACCGGGTGCTGTAAATCCGTTATAATCCATTTCAACCGCCCAAGCTGCCTCACACATTGCTCCCTCCAGTCTACGCCATCCAACTTCCTTTTCGCGCTTATTCGGAGTAATACCGGCTTGTTGTGCAAAAAAGCTCACGCCCGTTTCAGGTATCGTGGCAGTTCTGCCTTTAATTCCCATAGCCTCTGCATTAATCATAGGAAGCTCTTTCCCTGTATCCTTTTTACCTGTAATTTTGGAAACGTCATCGCGCAGAAATTTGATCGGAGGCTCGGTCGGATCAAAAATCCTCATCCAGCCATCTTTAGTGACTGGAAACCGCCGATACCTACTGTCAACCTGATAAGGAAATTCGGAGACTTCCTTTACGGGAGCCACAATGTCTGCTGCTTCTGCTACTAAAGGATTAATTGTTTCCTTTGCAACCGCAGCCGAGGCGACTGCAACAGCAGCAGCGCCTAGCAGCGAGGTTTTAAAAAAGCCTCGTCTGTCCATGTCTTTCTTCATAAAAATTTACCTCCATAAAAATATTAGAATAACAATCTAATTATACTAATCCCCGAATATCGTACCTATAAATAGCTTTACAATTTTGAAATATTTGCATTCGCTAATTAATCATGGCTACCGATTGAAATAAGATAGGAGGCCTGTCTCAAAATAGAAAGTTATTTCTATGAGATGACCCGTTTCTATAAATGAAGAAAAGCGAACCCCAAAAGAATTCGCTTTATTATATAATTAAATTATGCAGAACCAATGATAAAAAGGCGGCAGACCAAGCGTCCCTTGCCATAGAGTAAGAGAATACTCGTACGCTTATGTAGCAGTCGCACCATACGATGGACAAATGGTATCACTGGTTTTGCCTTTTGCTAATACCGCCTGCATGAATATCTTCCTTCAAGAAGTCTCCAAAAGATATCCGGATGATTACATACTGATGGTTGCAGACAATGCCGCTTGGCATAAATCAAAAGGGTTGGAAATGCCAGAGAATATGGAAATATACCCGTTATTACCCTATAGTCCGGAACTTAAATCCTGTTGAACAGATCTAGGATGAAGTCAGGGAAAAGGAATTTAGAAATGAGCTATTTAATACATTAAAGCATGTTGAATTAAGACTTTGCGAAATACTCGCCAAATTAGAAAATGATACGACAATCGTAATAAGCATAACGGGCTGGGACTGGATAATATCTAATGTGTTATACGCGAATTAGTATTACGTCATATTTCATGCAAACACATACGCCCTAAAGACAACTGGATATATTCAGTTAGAATCTAAGTGGGACGGTATAAAAATATTCGAAAAGGAAATTCTAGTAAAAATATTAATTATAACTTAAGGATAACTGAAAGATATTTGGGGGCGGTATGTTTAAAAAACTGTTGAAGAGTGCTCTAGGCTTTAGCGGCAAAAGAGACTCTGGTAAGATAACTTCCCGACAACCTGGAGAAAAGCGGCCCCTCTCTGCAGACTATGATGATAATTTACAGACTTTACGGCAAGTTTTCGACCAATGTTTTGATATTCTCTTCCGCGAATTTTCCATTAATGCCGATACACCTCTACGTGCTTTTATTATTTATGTAGCCGGATTAACCAACCATGAAATGGTGAATGATCACTTATTGAAGAGTATCATGCAGGAAACGGCTAATTTACCATCATCAATACATCTGTCTAAGGCAAATGCACGGCAAGTCATTCAGGAACGTTTAATTGATTTGGACGAAACCAGTACGACGACTGATTTAATTGAACTCGTCCAAAAAGTTCTAGATGGCAATACCGTCCTGATTCTGGACGGATCAGCTACTGCGATTATCGCGGGTGTACGGGGTGTGGAAGGTAGAGCAATTAACGAACCTGACAGCGAACCTGGGGTTAGGGGACCGAAAGACGGGTTTGTAGAAGCTCTCAACACAAACATGAGTTTAATCCGACGCCGGATAAAAACCAGCCGCCTTAAAGCGGAAACTTTCGAGACAGGACTGTTGACAAAGACCAAACTGGCAGTATGTTACATCAAAGGGATCGCCAATGATAAAGTTGTGCAAGAGGTCAAGCAGCGGATTGGCAGGATTAATATTGATAGTGTGCTCAGCGGCAATCAGATTGAAGAACTAATTATGGATGAGGCTTTCTCTTTATTCCCCCTTGTGCAGTACACCGAGCGGCCGGACAAAGCCGCGGCTTCCTTATTGGAAGGACGGATTGTTATCTTAGTGGACAACTCACCAATGCCCCTGATTGTTCCGGTAACGTTTATTTCTCTGCTCCAGGCTGCCGAGGATTATTACAATAACGCGGTATTCGCCACTTCAGTCCGGCTTTTGCGCTTTGTTGCCTTGAACATTGCGTTATTGCTGCCGGCCTTAACTGTGGCAGCTTTTTCATTCCACCAGGAGTTGCTGCCAACAGCCCTAATAAGTACTGTTGCAGGCGCCCGGCAAGGTTTGCCTCTGCCAATCGTCTTAGAAATTCTAATGATCGAATTTGCCTTTGAACTCTTGCGCGAAGCCGGAGTACGCCTGCCCAAGACGATTGGTCAAGCCATCAGCACTGTCGGTGGTTTGGTCATTGGGCAGGCGGCAGTGAACGCGGGTCTTGTCTCACCCATCTCGGTCATTGTTGTGGCGACTACAGCCATCGCTTCATTCACGATCCCCAACTACGCTGCAGGTACTGCTCTGAGAATTTTGCGGTTTGTTTTGATAGTCCTCGCAGGTTTTTTCGGCGGAGTGGGAATCATCTCCGGTCTGATGGTTATTCTCTTCCATCTCTGCAGCTTACGTTCTTTCGGTATCCCCTACTTGTCACCGATTGCCCCCTTAAGCCCGGGTGACTTAAAGGACACCATGGTGTGTGCGCCCTGGTGGGCTATGCTCACGCGGCCATGGATGTCCGGGAGCAATGAGCCGGTCAGGCAGGACCCTGATCAAGGTCCGCTAAAACCGGATAAGGGAGGGCAAACGTCATAAATACGGAAAAGCTTTCAGGTACGCAGATTGCTATGCTGCTATACATCATCATCATGATTTCCGCGCTCTTGTTTGTGCCCGGGTTAACGGCTGAAAAAGCGAAACAATCCGCCTGGATCGCGATCGCTTTAGCCTCACTTCCCGGTTTCCTTTGCCTATGGATCGTATGGAAATTGGGTAAAAGGTTTCCAAAGAATACTTTGCCTGAATATACTGAAATCATCCTGGGCAAAGCCTTAGGCAAGGTTGTAGGCGGAGCCTATATATTATTTTTTCTTATGGTTAACATTCTATCCGTATGTGAGTTTTCCAAATTCCTGACGGTTTGCTTTATGCCGCAGACTCCGTCCATAGCTTTTAATGCCATTCTTGTCTTAATCGGGGCCTATGCGGCATCGAAAGGGATTGAAGTCATTGCCCGCGCAGCTCAATTCATCTTTCCTCTATTCGTGATTTCGTTACTTCTTCCATTGATATCCGTATTGCCCGCGGTGAAAGTAGGAAAGCTACTGCCATTCCTGGAGGGCGGGATCCTACCTGTGATTTGGGGATCTGTCCCCTCCATCATCGTGTATGGTGAGATCATTGTATTAGCTGTCCTGCTTCCCATGGTCAACAAGCCCGAGGAAGTAAAGCACAAAGGAGCTTTTGCCTTATTAGCAGCGGCAATTTTTCTCTCGGCAGGTATGATGTTCACCTTGATGATATTTGGGCCGAACCTTTCTGGGGAGTTGTTATTTCCTTTTTGGTTCCTCAGCAAATATATTGAATTTAGCAGCTACCTGCAGCGTGTAGAGGGCATCATTGCACTCCTTTGGATGGTTGGAATGATTATCAAAATTGCAGTTCTATATTATTTGGTATGTTTTGCAACAGCCAAAACCCTGGATCTGAAAAGTTATAAACCAGTTGTTTATCCAATGGCGCTTGTCTACATCCCAGCGGCAACTTTTCTGTTTCGTAATATGACAGAATTCCGACAATTCCTTGAATTGTACTGGCCGTATTTAGGATTCATTTTCGAACTGGTGTTGCCTTTGATTCTTCTGTTCGTAGCTGTAATCAGAAAAAAGCAAAGGAGCGTTAGCCGGTGAAAAAAAAATACCGTATTTTTGGCTTGCTTATACTGATTATCTTACAGTCTGTTATAAGCACCGGCTGCTGGAGCAGCAAAGAAGTTGAAAGCCTTGCCGTCGTCACCCTCCTGGGAGTAGACTATACGAATGAAAATGGCAGCGTCCAGTGGACAGTATCTTCAACCATCTTAAACCCACTCGGTCAGACTAAAGAAGGAGAGCAATCAAGCGCAAAGAGTAATCAGGAAACACTCTTGGTAGGTACCGGAAGGACTCTGCAGGAGACGATTTCAGCCTTTACTGCCCATTCATCTCGCACACCGTATTACGGTCATATTAGTGCTTTTATCATTGGAGAGAAGGCCGCAAAGGAAATGATAAGCGAATTCACTGAGACCGCAATGCGGTATTGGGAAAACCGGCCAAGGACATTGTTCATCGTAACTAAAGGAAAAGCGCTTGATGTATTGCAAGCGGGACCGGCCGTCGATAAGCTGCTTTCTAAAGAATTGAAGGAATTGGGTATGAAAAAAGCATTAGCCACCGGTTATTCCTATGGTGTAACTTTATTTGATTTTGCAGAGTGGTTAAAAAGTCCCGACAGGGATCCGGTAGCAACACTGGTCAATGTTGTTCCTTCGGAAGTTCCCGGATCAGGACAGCAAAATCTGATGGAGGGATTAGCTGTTTTCCAAGGGGGTAGACTCATAGGTTGGTTGAATAAAGACGAAACCATAGGATATTTATTAATAACACAAAATATAAATGGGGGTATTCCGTTAACGTTAATAAAAGATAATAAATTATTCTCATATTACATTAGTACTACAAAAAGCAAAATTGAGCCGGTGATAACCGGTGATAAAATATCTTACCGTGTACAAATTAAAGTTATAGGTGCAATTGCTGATAATTCAGGATTAAGACTAAAAGCAGAAGATATTAAGGAGCTTGAAGATGTTATCGAATACAGGCTGCAGGATCTGACCATGCAGACAGTTAAAAAGGCTCAGGAGTACAAATCAGATTTTCTTGGCTTTACAGAAAAACTCCATCGTACTAACCTCTCGGCATGGCAGACGCTAGGACCGGACTGGCGGAAATCTTTTAGCACAGCGGAAGTAGAAATCGTGGTCGATGCTAAGATCGTCCAAACCGGGATGTTGGGGGAATAAACTATATTGCAACTGATATTGTATTGTTAATTAAATTTCAACGCTTCCTTCGAATACCTTTTCCGGCTTTCCTGTCATATAGACCGTCTCATCCGTATATTTGACGACCAGATCGCCGCCTTTCAGCTTCACCAGAATATGCCGGTCTTTTTGGCAGTAACCATTCAGCACCGCAGCGACAACAGCTGCACAGGCGCTGGTACCGGCTGCAAGTGTTTCGCCGTTGCCGCGTTCCCAGACCCGCATTTTCAAGGTGTTTTGATCGATCATCGTAACAAATTCCACATTGACTCTTTCCGGAAATAACGGAGAATATTCGAAGGCCGGTCCTTCAGTATCCATCTGGATGCTTTCCTGGTTCTCCACAAAAACCACACTATGCGGATTCCCCATGGACACACAGGTGATGCGGTAATCGCGACCGGCAATCATAACCGGCTGGTTCACGATAACCTCTCCCGGCAATTTAACCGGAATCTTCTGAGGTTCCAGCTCCGCCGGCCCCATATCCACGCAGACCGAATCGACTTTCCCGTTTTGGATATAGAGTTTCAGTTTTTTAGTCCCGCTCAAGGTTTCAATCGAAATCCGATCCTTAACGATGATCTCGTTGTCGTACAGATATTTCCC